>NZ_JBHTSF010000012.1:0-103086 GCF_042795295.1 Streptomyces sp. NPDC056486 | reverse complement strand
GGGGCAGCGTCGCGTCCAGCCGCGTCCCGTCGGCGGTGGGCAGAGCCGGTGCGGCCGTATCGGGTCACAATGAGGGGGTGAGTATCGCTAGCGCCCCCCTGCCCTCGTCCGATCGTGCCGACGCCTCAGCTCAGTTGCGGGAAGCCCTGCTGGCGGCCGACTTCACCGCTGACGGGCTGCTCGAGCTGCTCGGGGCGCCTGCCTACACGGCGCTCGCGCGCAGCGAGACCGTGCCCGCCCTGCGGGCCACCCGCGGCGAAGGACCGCTGGACACGCTCGTACGGCTCTTCCTGTTGCAGCGTTCCGTGCCGCACGCGCGCGTGGCGGCCGTTCTGCCGGTCGGCCCTCTACAGGAGAGCGGTTGGCTGTCCGCGGCGGACGGCGAGGGCGCGCTGAAGGCGACGGTGGACGTGCGGCCCTACGGCGGGCCGAGCGGCGAGGACTGGTTCATCGTCTCGGACCTCGGGTGCGCGGTCGGCGGTGCCGGTGGCATCGGCAGCCATGACGAAGGGGTCGTACTCGGGGTCGGCGGGGCGTCCACGACGCTGGCCGGACTCACGGTGCGTACACCGGTGGCCAGTGCTCTCGACCTCGGCACCGGCTCCGGGATCCAGGCGCTGCACGCCGCGCAGCACGCGACCCGGGTGACCGCGACCGACCTCAACCCCCGCGCGCTGCACATCACGCGGCTCACCCTCGCGCTCTCCGGCGCGCCCGAGGCCGATCTGCGGGAGGGCTCCCTCTTCGAACCCGTGGGCGAGGAGACGTACGACCTGATCGTGTCCAATCCACCCTTCGTGATCTCTCCCGGGGCGCGGCTCACCTACCGCGACGGCGGGATGGGCGGGGACGATCTGTGCCGGTCGCTCGTTCAGCAGGCAGGGGAGCGGTTGAACGAAGGGGGGTATGCGCACTTCCTCGCCAACTGGCAGCACGTGGAGGGCGAGGAGTGGACCGAGCGGCTCCGTTCCTGGGTGCCGCGCGGGTGCGACGCGTGGATCGTGCAGCGCGAGGTGCAGGACATCACGCAGTACGCCGAGCTGTGGCTGCGGGACGCCGGGGACCACCGGACGGATCCGCAGGAGTACGCGGCGCGGTACGACGCGTGGCTCGACGAGTTCGAGGCCCGCAAGACGCGCGCGGTCGGGTTCGGGTGGATCACGCTGCGCAAGGCCGGTGCAGGAGCAGGTGCCATCGAGCCGTCCGTGACCGTGGAGGAGTGGCCGCACCCCGTCGAGCAGCCGTTGGGTGAGACGGTCCGGGAGCACTTCGCGCGCCAGGACTACCTGCGGGCGCACGACGACGCCGCGCTGCTCGCCGGGCACTTCAAGCTCGCGGACGAGGTCGTGCAGGAGCAGGTCGGCCTTCCCGGCGCCGAGGACCCGGAGCATGTCGTGCTGCGCCAGCACCGCGGGATGCGGCGGGCCACCAAGGTGGACACGGTGGGAGCGGGCTTCGCCGGAGTGTGTGACGGCACGCTGAGCGCGGGACGGATCCTCGACGCGATCGCCCAACTGGTGGGGGAGGACCCCGTATTGCTGCGGGACCGTACGCCCTCGCAGATCCGGCTCCTCGTCGAGCAGGGCTTCCTGGTGCCGGCCGGCTCTTAGCGGGCGCGGCGCCGGGCCGTTGGCGGTACGCGTACGGCGTGTCTCGTACGTTTCGGGGACATCGGCCCCTCGTTGTGGGTGGGATGGATGGGCGTCGGCGACCGTTGGACGTACATCGAGAAGGTGGACTGTGCGAATCGGCCCCGAGGTGGCCGGTTCCGGTCGGTCCTGGCCCGGTGTCGGCCGGTTGTTCAGGCCGGGCGCCCTCCGTTCACCCGGGGTTCGCGCCCCGGCTTCCCGGGCGTGTCAGGTTCCCAGACCGGGAACTCGGTACGGGGAGGCAATGACATGGAGAGCGGACCAGCGATCTTCGCGGGCACGGTATTCGCGCTGTTCGGAGCGGGACTGCTGCTGTGGACCGGAGCACGTGTGGCGCACCGCGCGCCCGTCGCCGACGGTGTGAACCCTGTCGCATCGGCGACACTCGCCGCGCTCGCAGGATCGGGCGCGCTGATGCTCGGAGTGTGGTGTTTCACTCGGTTGTGACCGGAGGCGGTCGGTGATCGGCCGGTGGCCGCGGGGCGCGTACGGGCCGTAGGCCCGGCGCCGGTGCCGAGCCGGTGCACAGCCGCTGGTGAAGCCCGTGGTGAACCGGGCGACGAAAGGGCAGGTCGCCACTCCGGGCGGCAGGAATGGCGGTAGTCGGGTTACCGTTCGAGTGGCCGTTGCGGGCTTTTCCCGTTTGACACGGGGGCGGGATGTACCGTCACACTCCGCAGCGTCAGCGCAACTCAAGCGCACCGAGCGAGGCCACGCACCGCGGCCACGAGGCCACGCACCGCGGCCACCGAGTCCGACCGGAGAGAAGAGCGAAGTTGTCCCCGACCAGCGAGACCGCAAAGGGCGGCCGCCGACTCGTCATCGTCGAGTCGCCTGCCAAGGCGAAGACGATCAAGGGTTACCTCGGCCCCGGCTACGTAGTCGAGGCAAGCGTCGGGCACATCCGCGACCTCCCCAACGGCGCGGCGGAGGTCCCCGACAAGTACACCGGCGAGGTGCGCCGTCTCGGCGTGGACGTCGAGAACGACTTCGAGCCCATCTATGTCGTCAACTCCGACAAGAAGGCGCAGGTCAAGAAGCTCAAGGACCTGCTGAAGGACTCCGACGAACTCTTCCTCGCCACTGATGAGGACCGCGAGGGCGAAGCCATCGCGTGGCACCTCCTAGAGGTCCTGAAGCCCAAGGTCCCGGTCAAGCGGATGGTCTTCCACGAGATCACCAAGGCCGCGATCCAGGAGGCCGTCGCAAGCCCCCGCGACCTCAACAAGCGCATGGTCGACGCCCAGGAGACCCGCCGCATCCTCGACCGTCTCTACGGCTACGAGGTCTCGCCGGTCCTGTGGAAGAAGGTCATGCCGCGCCTGTCGGC
This sequence comes from Streptomyces sp. NPDC056486, assembly GCF_042795295.1. Taxonomy (NCBI): domain Bacteria; kingdom Bacillati; phylum Actinomycetota; class Actinomycetes; order Kitasatosporales; family Streptomycetaceae; genus Streptomyces; species Streptomyces sp. NPDC056486. The sequence goes on along the minus strand of NZ_JBHTSF010000012.1, from coordinate 100,107 downwards.
GGGCCGTGTCCAGTCCGTGGCGACCCGCCTCGTCGTCGAGCGTGAGCGCGAGCGCATCGCCTTCCGCTCCGCCGAGTACTGGGACCTGACGGGCACCTTCGGCACGGGCCGCACCGGTGACGCGTCCGACCCCTCGCAGCTGGTCGCGCGCCTCACCACCGTCGACGGCAAGCGCATCGCGCAGGGCCGCGACTTCAACTCGGTCGGACAGCTCAAGTCCGACACGCTGCACCTGGACGAGACGAACGCGCGTTCGCTCGCCGCGGCCCTGGAGAACACCCGGTTCGCGGTCCGCTCCGTCGAGTCCAAGCCCTACCGCCGCTCTCCGTACGCGCCGTTCCGTACGACGACGCTGCAGCAGGAGGCCAGCCGCAAGCTCGGCTTCGGCGCGAAGGCCACGATGCAGGTGGCACAGAAGCTGTACGAGAACGGCTTCATCACCTACATGCGTACGGACTCCACGACGCTGTCCGACACGGCGATCACCGCCGCTCGCGCGCAGGTCACGCAGCTGTACGGCAGCGACTACCTGCCGGACAAGCCCCGTACGTACGCCGGGAAGGTCAAGAACGCGCAGGAGGCGCACGAGGCGATCCGCCCTTCGGGCGATCGTTTCCGCACGCCCGCCGAGACCGGCCTCACCGGTGACCAGTTCCGGCTCTACGAGCTGATCTGGAAGCGGACCGTCGCCTCCCAGATGAAGGACGCGGTCGGCAACTCCGTCACGGTCAAGATCGGTGGCACGGCCGCCGACGGCCGCGACGCCGAGTTCAGCGCGTCCGGCAAGACGATCACCTTCCACGGTTTCATGAAGGCCTACGTAGAGGGTGCGGACGACCCGAACGCCGAGCTCGACGACCGTGAGCGCAGGCTCCCGCAGGTCAGCGAGGGCGACGCGCTGTCCGCCGACGAGATCACGGTCGACGGCCACGCGACGAAGCCGCCCGCCCGCTACACCGAGGCATCGCTGGTCAAGGAGCTCGAAGAGCGCGAGATCGGCCGCCCGTCGACGTACGCGTCGATCCTCGGCACGATCCTCGACCGCGGCTACGTCTTCAAGAAGGGCACGGCACTCGTGCCCTCCTTCTTGTCCTTCGCGGTGGTCAACCTCCTGGAGACGCACTTCGGGCGGCTCGTCGACTACGACTTCACCGCACGCATGGAGGACGACCTCGACCGCATCGCGCGGGGCGAGGCGCAGGCAGTGCCGTGGCTGAAGCGGTTCTACTTCGGCGAGGGCGACGACGCGGGTGCCGCCTCCAGCGCGGGCAACGGCGACGGCGACCACCTCGGCGGGCTCAAGGAGCTGGTGACCGACCTGGGCGCGATCGACGCCCGGGAGATCTCCTCCTTCCCCGTCGGCGACGGCATCGTGCTGCGGGTCGGCCGCTACGGCCCGTACATCGAGCGCGGCGAGAAGGACGCGGAGGGCCACCAGCGCGCCGACGTGCCCGACGACATGCCGCCGGACGAGCTGACCGTCGAGTACGCCGAGGAGCTGCTCGCCAAGCCGAGCGGTGACTTCGCGCTCGGCACCGACCCCACGTCGGGGCACGAGATCATCGCCAGGGACGGCCGCTACGGCCCGTACGTCACCGAGGTGCTCCCCGAGGGCACCCCGAAGACCGGCAAGAACGCGGTCAAGCCGCGGACGGCCTCGCTCTTCAAGTCGATGTCACTCGACACGGTGACGCTCGCGGACGCCCTGAAGCTGATGTCCCTGCCGCGTGTGGTCGGGGCGGACGCCGAAGGCGTGGACATCACCGCGCAGAACGGCCGCTACGGCCCGTACCTGAAGAAGGGCACGGACTCGCGGTCCCTGGAGGCCGAGGAGCAGCTCTTCAACATCACGTTGGAAGAGGCCCTCGCGATCTACGCCCAGCCCAAGCAGCGCGGGCGGGCAGCCGCCAAGCCGCCGCTGAAGGAGCTCGGCGAGGACCCCGTCAGCAAGAAGCCGGTCGTCGTCAAGGACGGCCGCTTCGGGGCGTACGTCACGGACGGCGAGACGAACGCGACGCTGCGGGCCTCGGACTCCGTGGAGGACATCACTCCCGAGCGGGGCTACGAACTGCTCGAGGAGAAGCGGGCGAAGGGGCCGGCCAAGAAGACCGCCAAGAAGGCGGCGAAGAAGGCCCCCGCCAAGAAGACCGCGGCCAAGAAGACGGTCGCCAAGAAAACGGCCGCCAAGAAGACGACGGCCGCGAAGAAGACCACTACGAAGACGGCCGCAGCCAAGAAGAGCACGGCTTCGGCTTCGGCGGCCAAGGCGTCCGACGCCGAGTAGGGCAGCCACTTGCGTCGTTCTGTACGTCTTTCTGTGCGGCGCTGTGAACGTGTGAACTGAAGGGGCGTCCGTTTGTTCGGGCGCCCCTTCGGAGTGTCACAGCGTGCGGATAGGCTGGACGGATGACGCGAGCCGAGCAGCCACCGGTCGGAAACCCGACCCCCGACGACGCCCTGGTCGCAGATTCCCGAGAGCGCGCTGTCCGCGCCTTGCTGCGCGTGCCGCAGCTGAAGCGCCTCTGGAGCGCTCAGCTCGTCGGCGGTGTCGGCGACGCCCTCGCCCTCCTTGTCCTGGTGGTGCTCGCGCTGCAAGCGGCCATCGCCGAGGCGGCGTTCGGGGGCGGCTATCGAGGGGTGGCGTTCGCCGTCACCACAGTCTTCGGGGCACGCGTTCTCGCGACGCTGCTCTTCGGGGCGGTGCTTCTGGGGCCGCTCAGCTCGATCACCTCACCGGACGGGCCGCTCGACCGGCGCTGGACGATGGTCGTGGCGGACGGTCTGCGGGCCGCTCTGCTGATCGTCGCGCCGCTGTGGATCGACTGGACGCCGGACAACGCGCTCGCGATGCTGCTCGTCACCGCCTTCGTGATCGGAGTCGCCGAGCGCTTCTGGACGGTCTGCCGGGAGAGCGCGGCGCCCGCGCTGCTGCCCGCGCCGCCCCTGGAGGGCGCTACGGTTCGGCCGCTGCCGGACCACATGGACGCACTGCGGCGTCTGTCGCTGCGTACGGGATTCGTGGCGCTGCCCATCGCGGCCGCCGTGCTGGTCGCCGTCACCCTCGTCGGCAACCTCCTGGGCTCCGGGCTCGACTGGTTCGAGCTGCACCAGGCAGGGCTCGGCTCGTTCGTCGCCGCGGGCCTCTTCGCGGCCTCCCTTTCGATCGTCTACTTCCTCGAACTTCCCGCCACGCAGACGCCACGCGCGCGTAGCCCGCTCGAAGGGCTGCGCAGGCCGCGCACCGGCAGTAGCACCGACAAGGGCCGCACCGGCGCGATCCCGCTGCTCATCGCCGCCTGCGCCGCGATCGCCGGGGCCGTCGCGGCCGCCGTCGCGGTCGCCGTGCTGCACGCCAAGGACCTGGACGGCGGGCCCGTCACGTACGGCCTGGTCGTCCTCGCGCTGACCGGCGGCACCGCCGTCGGCATCCGCACCGCACCGTCCCTGCTGCCCACGCTCCCGCGCCGCCGGCTGCTCGCGCTCGCGATCGCCCTCACCGGCGTCGCGCTGCTCGCCGCGGGCCTCGTGCCCGACGTGACGACCGTGCTGCTGCTCCTGGTGCTCGCCGGGGTGGCCGCGGGTATCGCCGCGCACACCGGACACGCGCTGCTCGACCAGGAGGTCGAGGACTACCGCCGGGCGCGCGCGACGGAACATCTCCAGGCGGTCGTACGCCTCTCCGTCGCAGTCGGCGCGCTCGTGGCACCCGTGGTCGCGGCGGCGATCGGACCGCACCGCTTCGTCAACGGCAAGTTCGTGTTCGACCACGGAGGCGCCGCCTTCACGCTGATGCTGGTGGGCGCGCTGCTCCTGCCGGTGGCCGCATTGGTCCTCGCCAAGATCGACGACCGGCAGGGCGTGCCGCTGCGGCACGACCTGCGGGACGCGCTGCGCGGCGGCGACGACCCCGTGGAGGGGATCGCGACCGCGGGCTTCTTCATCGCCCTGGAGGGCGGCGACGGCGCGGGCAAGTCGACGCAGGCCGAAGCACTCGCCGAGTGGATCCGGGCCAAGGGCCACGAGGTCGTCGTGACGCGCGAGCCGGGAGCCACGCCGGTCGGGAAGCGGCTGCGGTCGATCCTGCTCGACGTGTCGTCGGCCGGTCTCTCGCACCGCGCCGAAGCACTTCTGTACGCCGCCGACCGCGCCGAGCACGTCGACACGGTCGTACGCCCCGCCCTTGAGCGCGGCGCTGTCGTCATCTCCGACCGGTACATCGACTCGTCCGTGGCGTACCAGGGCGCGGGGCGCGATCTGTCCCCGACCGAGATCGCCCGCATCTCCCGGTGGGCCACGGCGGGGCTCGTACCGCATCTGACGGTGCTGCTCGACGTGTCTCCGGAAGCGGCGAGGGAGCGGTTCACCGAGGCGCCCGACCGCCTGGAGTCGGAGCCCGCCGAGTTCCACGCGCGCGTGCGCTCCGGTTTCCTGACGCTGGCCGCGGCCGACCCGGGGCGCTACCTGGTGATCGACGCCGCCCAGGAGCCGGAGGCGGTCACGACCGTGGCACGGCACCGGCTCGACCTGATGCTGCCGCTCTCCGAGGCCGAGGTGAAGGCGCAGGAGGAGGCCCGCAAGGCCGCCGAGGAAGAAGCGCGCCGCAAGGCCGAGGAAGAAGCCGCGCGCAAGGCCGAGGAGGAGCGGGTCGAGCGCGAGCGCCAGGAGCAGCTCGCCAAGCTCCGCGCCGAGGAGGAGGAGCGCAAGCGCCGCGAGCTGGAGGAGGCGCAGCGCCGCGAGGCCGAACGGCAGGCGGAGGAGGCCAGGCAGCGCGCCGAGGAGGCCAAGCGCAAGGCCGAGGAGGAGCAGACACGCCTGCTCGCCGAGGAGAAGGTGCGGGCTGCCGAGGAGGAGCGGCGTCGCCGCGAGGCGGAGGAAGAGGCGCGGCTGCGGGCCGAGGCCGAGGCGCGCCGGGTCGAGAAGCAGCGCAAGGCCGAGGAGGCGTTGCTGCGGGCCGAGGAGGCGCGGCGGCTGGCTGCGGCTTCGGCGGCGGCCGCGGCTGCTGCTTCGACGGCTTCGACGGCGGTTGCGTCGACTCCCGTTTCGAAGCCGAAGCCGAAGCCGGCTCCGTCCGCTTCCCCTTCGGACGCCGTTTCAGATGTCGTGCCGGACAACGAGACGACGGTGCCCACGCCCGTCGTGAAGCCCGGGGCACCCGCGCCGGGTGCGGCCGACGAGACTGCGGTGCTGCCTGCGGTGCGGGACGCGTCCGGCTCGGACGAGACCGAGGTGCTGCCGCAGCCGCCGGTGCCGGGGGCTGCCGACGAGACGGCCGTGCTGCCTGCTGTGCAGGAGGACAAGGTGCCGCCGGGGTACTTCCGCGATGAGCGGCCCAAGCCTGGGTCCTCGTCCGGTGGCGGGAACGACCGGACCCGTGAGCTGCCGCAGGTCGATGAGCAGGGGCAGCCTCGGCAGCGGCCTCGCTCGGACTGGGCGGAGGAGACTCCGCTGGACGATCTGCCTTCGCTGGCGGACGAGTTGCTGGGCGCCCGGGACGAGGACGAGGACGGCCGGGGACGTAACGGGCGCTGAGCCTCGCCGAGCGGGCGGCCCGCGTTGTCAGTGGCGTGCTCCACAATGAACTCGACAGCGTGACGTGACGTGCGGGGCGCGACGCAGGTGCAGGGCGGAGGCGGTGACCGATGACCGTATGGGACGACCTGGTGGGCCAGGAGCGGGTGAGTGAGCAGCTCGGCGCCGCCGCTCGGGACGCCGACGCGCTGGTCACCGCCGTGGCCACGGGCGCTCCGCGGCCCGAGGCATCGAAGATGACGCACGCCTGGCTGTTCACCGGACCGCCCGGCTCCGGACGGTCCACCGCCGCCCGCGCCTTCGCCGCCGCGCTCCAGTGCACCAGCCCGGACCGCGCGCTCGGCGGCTCCCCGGGCTGCGGTTTCTGCGACGGATGCCACACGAGTCTGATCGGCACGCACGCCGACGTCGAAGTGGTGCGTACGGACCTGCTGTCCATCGGCGTCAAGGAGACCCGCGAGCTGGTCAGGCGGGCCCAGTTGTCGCCCGCGGGCGGCCGCTGGCAGGTCATCGTCCTGGAGGACGCCGACCGCCTCACCGAGGGCGCGGGCAACGTCCTGCTCAAGGCCGTGGAAGAGCCCGCACCCCGCACCGTATGGCTGCTCTGCGCGCCCTCCCTTGAGGACGTGCTGCCCACGATCCGCTCCCGCTGCCGCCATCTGACGCTGCGTACGCCTCCGGTGGACGCCGTCGCGGACGTGCTCATCCGGCGCGACGGCATCGAGCCGGACGTCGCCGCGGCCGCCGCGCGCGCCACCCAGGGGCACATCGGCCGTGCCCGCCGCCTCGCGACCGACCCGCGGGCGCGCGAGCGCCGGGCCGCCGTGCTCAAGCTGCCGATGCGGGTGGAGGACATCGGGGGCTGTCTCAAGGCCGCGCAGGAGTTGATCGACACGGCGGGCGACGACGCCAAGCAGGTCGCCGAGGAGGTCGACGTCAAGGAGACCGACGACCTGAAGGCGGCCCTCGGCGCGGAGAAGGGCGGCCGGATGCCACGCGGCACGGCGGGCATCATGAAGGAGCTCGAGGACCGGCAGAAGCGCCGCAAGACCCGCACCCAGCGCGACAGCCTCGACCTCGCACTCATCGAGCTGACCGGTGTCTACCGCGACGTGCTCACCCTGCAGCTCGGCTCCCGGGTGGCGCTGGCCAACACGGAGGTGCTCGACATGCTGGAGCGCCTGGCGCGCGGCACCTCGCCCGAGTCCACGCTGCGCCGCATCGAGGCGATCGGTGCCTGCCGCATCGCACTGGACCGCAACGTGGCGCCGCTGCTCGCGGTGGAGGCGATGACGGTGGCGCTGCGGGCGGGCTAGGGCCCTTCTGAGGGATCGCCGTGGGGTGGGGCCCGTTGACCGGTTGACCGAGTCACCCATAAGGGCACTTTGCGTCACTACTCCAACGCATAGCGTTAGTCTCCTCTGATGCGCATCAGAGGACTCCGCACCCCCGCGACCGCGTTCCTGGCCGCCGGACTGCTCATTTCCGGCTGCTCCGGCGGGGGCTCGACGGCGGACGTGTCCATGGCCGCGCTGCCCCGCGCCACCCCGGCAGAGCTGTCTTCGTACTACGGACAGAAGCTGAACTGGCGCGAGTGCGGCGTCCCCGGCTTCGAGTGCTCCACGATGAAGGCGCCGCTGGACTACGCGAAGCCGGACGGCAAGGACATCAAGCTCGCCGTCTCCCGGAAGAAGGCGACAGGACCCGGCAAGCGCCTGGGCTCGCTCCTGGTCAACCCGGGCGGCCCCGGCGGCTCGGCGATCGGCTACCTCCAGACGTACGCGGCCCTCGGGTACCCCGAAAAGGTCCGCGCCCAGTACGACATGGCCGCGGTCGACCCGCGCGGCGTGGCCCGCAGCGAGCCCGTCACCTGCCTCGACGGCAAGCAGATGGACGCGTACACGCAGACGGACACCACACCGGACGACCAGCGCGAGACCACCGCCCTTTCGAACTCCTTCAAGAAGTTCGCGGCGGGCTGCGAGAAGCACTCCGGTGAGGTGCTTCCGCATGTCTCCACGGTCGAGGCGGCCCGCGACATGGACATCCTGCGCGCGGCGCTCGGCGACGAGAAGCTGACGTACGTGGGCGCTTCGTACGGCACGTTCCTGGGAGCGACGTACGCCGGGCTCTACCCCGACCGCGTCGGCCGCCTCGTCCTGGACGGCGCGATGGACCCGTCCCTGCCGGCCCGCCGGATGAACCGTGATCAGACGCAGGGCTTCGAGACGGCGTTCCAGTCGTTCGCGAAGGACTGCGTGGGCCGGGCGGAATGCCCCCTGGGCACGGAGAGCGAGGCGGACGCGGGCAAGCGCCTCAAGTCGCTCTTCGACGACCTGGACCGCACGCCGATCCCCGCCGGCGACTCCGACGGCCGCAAACTCGGCGAGGCGCTCGCCACGACGGGCGTGATCGCCGCGATGTACGACGAGGCGGCCTGGCCCCAGCTGCGCACGGCGCTGACCGCCGCGATCAAGGACAAGGACGGCGCGGGCCTCCTCGCCCTCTCCGACAGCTACTACGAGCGCGACGGCGACGGAACGTACGCGAACCTCATGTTCGCCAACGCCGCCGTGAACTGCCTCGACCTTCCCCCCGCCTTCGCCGATGCGGCCGAGGTCAAGAAGTCGCTCCCGAGCTTCGAGAAGGCCTCCCCGGTCTTCGGCGAGGGCCTGGCCTGGGCCTCGCTGAACTGCGCGTACTGGCCGGTGAAGGCGACGGGAGAGTCGCACCGCATCGAGGCGGACGGCGCGGCCCCGATCGTCGTGGTCGGCACCACACGCGATCCGGCCACCCCCTACCGCTGGGCCGAGTCCTTGGCCGACCAGCTCTCCTCCGGCAAGCTGCTCACCTACGAGGGAGACGGGCACACGGCGTACGGGCGAGGCAGTAAGTGCGTGGACTCGGCGATCAACACCTACCTGCTGGACGGCAAGGCCCCGGACGACGGAAAGCGCTGCTCACAGGGGTGACGCGGGGGCCGGTGCTCTGTACACCGGGGGTGTACGGAGCACTCCCGGAAACTGTGTAGACTTGGCGTCGCCGCTGATCGCACCATAGGTGCGGAACGCGTGCCGCCTTAGCTCAGCTGGCCAGAGCAACGCACTCGTAATGCGTAGGTCTCGGGTTCGAATCCCGAAGGCGGCCCTGTAGAAGCCCCAGGACTCACTCGCCGTGACCTGGGGCTTTTGCTTTTAACGGATGCGGCGACGGCGCTGAGCACGAGCCGCGCGAGTGTCGGCGGTCTCAGTTCTGGTCTCAGCGGGGCCCGCAGATGGCGGAGCGAAGAACTCTCCCATACGCCGCATCGCGTCCTTCGACAGGTGCGATCTGCCCTTCACGTAGCGCCTCGTCTGGCTGATCTGGGTGTGCCGCAGGATCTCCATGATGGTGGGCATGTCGACGCCCAGCTCGTTCAGGATTGTGCCGGCAGTGTGGCGGCTCCCGTCGTACAGGCGACGGTCATCGATCCCGGTTTCCTTGAGCAGCTCCTTGAACTCTTCGTAGTCGGCACGAGGGTCGAGGGGGCGCCCGTCCGGCCGTGAGAATACGACGTCGTGCTCCTGCCACAGCTCACCGGCCGCTAGCCGCATCTCGTCCTGCTGTGCCTTGTGATCGAGCAGGAACGCGATGAACACGGGCGGGATCGGTACGGCGTTCTGGCTCTTCTTGGTCTTGGGGCGGGTGAAGGCGAGACCGCCCCCCTTGCGCTCGGGGCAGGCGCTCGCGTGCTTCGTGCATCCCTTGGGGCAAGGCTTGGGGCACCCGCGCTTGTAGCCCTTGTGCGTGGTGCAGTCCTGCGGGCACGGCTCGAAGCGGTGGAGGCGCGCCCCGCAGGCGTGCGGGGCTGTGCAACCGTGCCGCCAGGTGAGGCGCTGTAGCTGCCACTTGGGGTGGAACAGCTCCGCCTCCAGGTCGACGTACGACCACCGCAGGCCGAGCGTCTCGCCTTGCCGGAAGCCCATGCCGACGCCGACGATCCAGCGCATGAAAGTGGGCCGCTTTGAGGCCGCTTCGAGGAAGGCCTTTGCCTCCTTCTGCGTGAAGGGATTGGCCTCCGTCTCGTCGACGCTCGGAGGGTCCACGAGCGTGGCGACGTTCTCGCCGATAAGGCGGCGGCGGTGGGCAATCTTCAGGGCGCGGGACAGGATGCGGTGAACCTTCACCACGTGAGAGGGAGCGCGCCCGGCATCGAGCAACGCTCGGTACATCCGCTCCAGGTGTTCTGGCCGGAGCTTGTCGATCCGGTGCTGGCCGACACCGGGGATGATGTCGTTGCGTGTTTTCGACCAGTAGTCGTCCAGGGACCGCGGCTTGAGCGTGAGGCTGGCGATGTCGGTGAGGTAGGTCTCCATCCACTTCGCGACGGTCGGCTTGCGGCCTGCGGTGGGGGCGCGGCCCTGGTCACGCAGGCGCTCCAACTCCCGGACCTTGCGCTTGATTTCGGGTTCGCTCCTGGCGCGGCGGTGGCGGCGGTCGGGGCTTCCGTCGTTCTTGACGCCCATGGTGACGCGGCCGTGAAACCAGCCGTCGGCGCCGAGGTAGATGGACGATTCCATGTTGGGCTTGCGGGGGCTCATGGGCTCCTCCATGCGGGAGGCGCCCCGAGCGGAGTGCTCGGGGCGCCTCAAGTCGTGCTCGGGTCAGTTGGGCTGGGGGGCGAGGTTCGCTACGTACGCTTCGAGGTCGGCACGCCGAATTCGGCGGATGCGGCCCAACTTGATGTACTTCAGGGCGCCTTCGGCCATCAGCTCGTAGACGGTGGAGCGGCTGGTGGCGAGCGCTTCGGCTGCCTCTTCCGGCTTGTACAGGAGTCGGTCGACGGGGGCAGCGATCGCGGTGCTCATCCGGGGTGCCTCCTGGGCAGTTCGTCTTGCCGTCGGGGAGTTGGGCGGGGGTCCCTAGCGCGTGTGTGTCCGAGGGGCGGATTTCTGCGTCACCGCGTCATGAGCGTCACTTGGGCTTTTGACCTGCGGGTTTGTGGTGACGCAGAGGGTTGGGGGTGCGTCATCGGTGACGCAGGCGTGCGTCATGGGGTGACGCAGGTGACGCGGGATGACGCAGCCGAAGCCGTTCTGCGTCATCGCTGTTGCAGCAGGTCAAGGCCTGTTTGGGGCCTTGTGGTGACGCGGGTGACGCAGCGTTTCCCTTATTAGGAAAAAAGAGGGGGGTGTTTGTTGTGGTGCGGTGGCGCTTCGAGCGTGAAGAGGGAGCCGCTGCGCGGCGCGACCCTCGGGCGGCGTTCCGCCGAACAGCAAGAGGAGCACGCCATGCCGGGTGGTGCTCCTCTTGCTTGTGCGTGCCGGTGGTGGATGGCGGTCAGAGCAGCGGCTGTTGCTCGTGGAGCGTGAGGGCCGGGCATCGGGTCATTTCGATGTAGCGGCCTTCTTTGGTGCGGCCCCAGTCGATCAGGACGCCCCGGGCGGCGAGGGTGGGCTGAAGGCGCTTGAGGCGGTCGGAGAGGACTTTGCCGGTGGTGGGCCACCCTTTGGGCAGGGGGCGCAGCTCGTCGCCGCTGTAGAGGCCGGTGAGGCAGTGCAGCCACTCCGAGGACGTCATCCGGGCTTCCGTGCCCGGGTCGAGGGCGGCGGCGTGCTTGAGGACGGTCTGCGCGAGCAGGTCGCCTTCGATGACGTCGTCGTTCAGCTCGTCCAGGCTGCTGCGGTAGGCGGGGAGCGTGCCGAAGCCGGTCGCGGCGTCGAGCTGCGCGCACAGGTGCGCGAAGTCCGCCATCCGCAGATCGGTGGGGATGTCGGCCTGGGTCGCGCGGACGTTGACGGTGAGGTCGAGGAGGGAGCCGAGGATGACGGGCAGGGCTGCTTCGAATTCGGTCCACAGTTCCGCCTCGGTCCGCCGCACGCTCGGGCGCTCCAGGCGCAGCGGGAGCAGGCGTTCGGCGAGGTCGGGGCGGATGACGCCGACGTCGATGCCGGTCAGGAGCAGGGGGCGGCGGTAGCGGGAGCGGACGACGTCGCCGTCGCTGAAGAGGGCGCGCTTGATGCTCTCGGCGCCGGTGACGATGCAGCACATCAGGTCGGAGAGGTCCGGGGCGAGGTGGCTGAGGTTGTCCAGGGCGGTGACCCATCCGGCGGCGACGGCCGTGATCAGGTTCTCTTCGTCCTTGGGTGCGCGGCGCAGGTCGCCGGTCATGCCCTCGATGATCCGCACGAGCATGCGTCCCGCCGTGGACTTGCCCGCGCCCTGGGGGCCGGTGAGGAAGGGGGCGGGGACGGGCACGGACGGTCCGAGGCAGCCGATCAGCCAGGCCAGGGCGAGGCATTCGGTCTCGGCGGTGGCGAAGTTGCACAGCCGGAGCAGGAGGTCGATGCCTTTGCCGTCGGTGTCCTTGGCGGGCAGGGGGAGTTCGCCGGTGAGCTGGGTGCGCCGCCAGCACACCTCGCGCGGGTCGGGGATGGCGATGTCCCAGCCGGTGGGGTGGATGCGGATGGACTGTCCGTCGTCGCGGCCCAGGTCCAGCCAGGTCGCCCCGTCGTAGCCGGGGGCGACGCGGATGTGGGTTGGCTGGACGTCCTGGCTCAGCGCGAGTGCTTCGATCAAGTCCAGTGCCTCCTTGAGTGACGTGCCGTTGAACACGCCGATGCCGTCGTGGAAGAGACCGACCATGAGTTCTTGGCGGTGGCTGCCGGTGGTGCCCTGGGAGCGGATCGGGCGGGCCACGGGGTGGCCGTTCTTCTGCGCGTAGACGGTGCCTTCGGTGGTGCGGAAGTAGCGGAAGTGGGCCTGTGCGTAGTCGGTGATGACCTCGCGGGCGGGGGTCTTCTCGTCCTCGGCCATGGCTCACATCCCCAGTGCAGTGCGGGCGTTGGCCCACGCGTCAGCACAGTGGCGGGCCGATTCGCCCTTGGCCTGCGCGACGGTGAACAGCCGCGCGGCATGATCCTCGGTGAGGCAGCCACACCGGCCGTGGACGGACAGCACGGCGAGGAACGTGCGGTAGACAGTGGCATGGATCGCGCTGCGGGCCTGGGTGATGCGCGTCTCGGCCATGGCGAGGCCACGCTCCAGGTAGGTCGGCGTGCGGTGAGGACACTGTCCATTCCCGCCCCGCGCGGGCAGCGCGATGGCCACCGGTCGGACCGGGGCGGGTCCCTTAACGATCAGCGCGCGCACGACGTCCGGGAGCGCCGTGCGGGTGCCGGTGCCGGGGCCGAGCCACCGGGCGTAGGCCATCGTGGACTTGATATCCGCGCCGGGCCGGACTGCGTTGGCGGAGGGCATGGCGCCCTGGTAGATCCAGTGCTCGCCCCGGGTGGTGGGCACGGTCTGCGTGGCGGGCAGGGTTTTGCGGGCCCACGTGATCGCGTCGGCGTCGTCGAGGTCGACGACGGTGAGCCAGGCCCCGCCGGGGTGGTAGGCGACGGCGGATGCCTGCGACCAGGCGCGCCGCCAGGTGCCGGAGTTGATGATGCTGGGATCGGTGGTGGCGGCGGCCCAGCCGTGGCAGGGCGTCGGGCAGGTGCACGGGCCGGGAGTCTTCATGTTCGGCCGCCCGCCGCATGCGTTGTTCGCGCAGGAACGGCAGTTGCCGAACGGCACCTTCCCGACTCGTAGCGGCAGGACGGGCACGCCGGAGGCGGCCAGGGAGAGAGCGGTAGGCAGGTGCTCTCCCCGAATGTCGGTCGGTTGCGTCATGCTGGGAGACCTCCACAGGTCAGTAGGTGGCTGGTGGACAAGGGCGGCCCGAGGCTTTGGCGAGACGCGGGCCGCCCTTGGCGTAGCTACAGGTCGTCGGTGCCGCTGTAGTGGGCGACGTAGCCGGGGCAGGTCGACTCGGGGCAGTCGCAGCCGCCGCACTCGTTGCAGAGGTCGCCGGAGCACTCGTCACACAGTTCGTGGCCGGGGCATCCGTAGTCGGCGCATTCGTCGCAGTAGGCCTCGCAGTCCATGCGGGTCCCTTCTCAGCTGTGGAAGTGGTTGCGCTTGAAGATGGCCTTGCGGATGTTGAAGGTGTTGCCGCCCTCGCCGTGGCCGAAGATCTGGACGGCGATCCAGCCGCCGAAGATGACGGCGGCCAGGATGATGAGCTGGGTGATGAGTGCGGTGAGTGCGGCGATGAATGTGGTGAGCAGGAGCAGCCCGCCGCAGACGGCGCCGAAGCCGATGCCGCCGAGCGCGAGGTTCACGGCTGTCCGCGAGACGAGCGGCTTGGCGGCGACGGGTTCGGGCTTTGCGGCGTCGATGGCGTAGCCGGTGACCACGCGCCCGTCGGGCAGCACGATGGACTGCACGGCGGCGACCTGGCCGTTGGCCGGAGCGGGCACGAGCGGCGCGGCCGGTGCCGGGGTGATCGGGGTGGGTTGGTGGATGGTCACGGCCCGTTCCACGGGCGCGTGCGGGCGGTGTTCGGGATGCATGCGGAATCCCTTCCGGGAAGCGGTCAGGGAGGCGGAGACACCCCCTACCGGGGTGCGTGTGGAGGGGGTTTCAGGGGTGCTGACCTGCGGGCCTCCCTGCCTCCCTGAGCGATCATTCGTGCAGGTCAGGGCAAGGGAGGCGAGTCAGGGAGGCGCTCAGGGAGTTCTCCCTGCCTCCCTGGCCCGACGGGGTGCGCCTCCCTCTACTCCGAGGCGGAAGCGGAACCCTCGCCGTCGCCTTCCTCGGCGCGGTTGGCGAGAGCACGGGCGAGGCGGTCGGCGGCGATGACCCTGCGGCCGTCCGACTTGTAAGGCTCGGCCCCGGTGCCGTCCAGGACGCGCGTCAGGTCGCTGAACGACCAGTCGCCGTAGGCGTCTTCGTTGAGTACGGCGAGCCGCTTGAGGACGTCTTGGGTGAGCAGCCGCGGGGCGGTGCCGAGCACGGCGGCGATGTCGGCGAGCGGGTCACGCTCCTCGCCGCGTTCGATGGCGTGCAGGGTGGTCACCCCGTCCCGCAGAGCCTTGGCACGCTCGGTGAGGGCCTTGGCGCAGTCGTCGTCGACGTAGTGCGTGCGGACCGTGATGGACGACTGGCCCTGGGGGATGTCGATGCCGGACGAGGCGACGACCAGGGTTCCCTGGTCCAGGCCGGGCCGGAGCAGGTTGGGGGCGGCGCCGCCGTCGACGGCCTTGTCTCCCAGGGCCATGCGGGCCTGTGACTCCGTGCCGAGCGCGAGGGAGGCGCGGGTGTGGGCGCCCTCGCGGACGAGCTTGGGGAGGTTGTCGTTGGTGGGGTCCTGGGTGCCCTGCCACATCAGGACATTGACGGCCCGGCCCTGGTTGTGGATTTTGCGGACGGCCATGAAGTAGCGGGAGTTGGCCTTGGAGCCGCCGTAGGGGCGCTTGTCGTCGTCCTTGGCCGGGCACATGAACGCCACCTGCGCCTCGTCGACCAGCACGATCAGGGCCGGGAAGACGGTGCCGGGCGGTTCCTGGATGCGGCGGTTCATCTCCGCCACGGCGCCCTCGACCATCTCGGTGACCTCGATGACGTGCTCGTCGGTCGGCCCTTGGATGAGGGTGGTGGCCACGCCGTCGAACATGGCCCAGTCACCGACGCCCTTGAGGTCGCCCATCAGGAACTGCACCGACTTGTCCAGCGCCAGCCACAGGGCCAGGGAGCGCAGGGCGACGGTCTTGCCCTGGTTGGACAGGCCGGTGATGAGCAGGTGGCGCTGGTAGAGGCTCAGGGCGGCGGCGTCGCCGCGCAGGTCCTGGCCCCAGGGGGCGCGGCCCTTGGTGTAGTCGGCGGTCATCGTCTCGTCGGTGACCAGCGGCGAGGGGCCGATCGGCTCATCCAGCGCCCCGGAGTCGGCCACCCACAGGCGGACGGTGCGGGCCGCTTCGGGCAGGGTGATGAACACTTCGTGCTCGTGCCGGGTGAGGTTCTCCGCGAGCTTGCGGCGCCGCTGCTGCACCTCCACCGTCGACACCCCCGAGGGAAGCGTGACGTCGACCTCGACGCCGCATCCGGCGATGCGGATGGGGCCGAGCATGGAGGCGCCGGCATCGCCCATCTCCTTGATGGCGTTGCGCAGCGCGGGCACCCCCAGGTCCCGCAGCGCCTTGACCACGATCGAGGGCGTGATGGGCTCGCCGTCGCCGTTGCGCACCCGCTCGGGCAGCGCCCAGTTCGGCGCGGCCTGCTGATGGCGTCCCACGCCCCACAGGGCGAGCAGCGCCACGAACGGGCCGAGCGTGACCAGCGGCCCCCAGACGACGGTGACGATCGTGATGAGCAGCTTGATGAGGCCGATGACGGCCATGAGCGGGGTGAGGGTGTCGGTGATGTCCTCGTTGGCGATGGCCAGGGCGATGCCGAGGGCGATGAGGGCGCCGATGCTCATGCCGGTGCCGACCGCGACGCCCTTGGCCGCATCCACCGGGGAGCGCAGCAGGTCCATGCGGCGTTGGTGGCGGGCGGCGCGGAACTGGCGTCCGCGCTCTTCCCACTCGGCTGCTACGTCGTAGTTCCCGGCGGCTTCGGCGGCGCGGAGCATGCGTTCGTAGCGGGCGGCGGTCTTGCCGTCCCAGGTGCGGCGGGCCACGATCCGCGTGCCGCCCACCACGTACATGGTGTGGCGGACCGCCAACCGGCCCGCCCCCTTGGTGCGCTCGTGCGTGGCCACCTGCCGTATGGCCCGTCCGGAGCGCACCCACAGCGGCACCAGCGGTGCGGCGGGAGGCTCGGGGACGAGGGTGAGGTGCGGGGTGGTGTCGGTGGTGGGCGGGTCGGGGTTCTTGTGCAGCTGAACGACGTTCTCGCTCATGGCGGAGAAACTCCTGACTACGCGTGCGGGGAGGGAAGTTGAGGGGCGGGGAGGCCGTAGGGGGTGGCCGCCCCAGGCAGCGATGCCACGTGGGAGGTCAGAACCAGCCCGACGACTTCTTGGCGGCCTTGGCCTTGGCGGCCTCGTTCACCACGCGCTGGCGCTCGACCTGCAGGGCGGCGATCTCGGCGTTGAGGCGGGTGGTGGCCGCGTTCCAGGTGGTGGTGGCCTGCTCCTCGCTGCGGGCCCCGCTCTTGCCCCGGGCGACCTTCACGGAGCCGCTCGCGGCGGCGGCGAGCAGGGCGCGCCGCTCACGGCCGGTCAGCGGCCACATCTGGCGCCCCTCGGCCGCTTCGAGCTTGCGGGTCGTCGCCCGGATCTCACGGTCAAGGCGGCGGGTATCGGGCTTGCCCATGGTCAACCCCTCCAAGGGGACGTGCGGATGACGGACGGGGACGGGGTGGCGGGCATCAGGCCACCGCCGTAGCGCGCTCGGCGCGCAGGGCCTCGCGCAGGGTGCGGGCGTTCTTCGGCGAGGTGTGCACCGCCAGGCGGATGCCTTCGGCCGTCAACTTCGCCTCCGGCCACCCGGCCGTCACGGTGCGCGCCTCATCGAGCAGCTGCTCCGGGGTGCGCTTGGGGCGGGGCGATCGGGCGGCATCGGGGACCCGGCCGGTGGCCCGACGGGATCGGGTCGACTCGGCGGCCACCGCCCGCGACTCGATCGAGGCCACCGGAGTCGGCTCGATCGTCGGGACGGGCTTGAGCGGCATGGCCGACTTCAGGAACCCGACCGCCACCGGAGTCGGCAGCGCCACGGGGTGCGTGGTGATCGGCTCGGGGGTCGATACCGGCAGGTCAGCGGTAGACCGATTCCTTATGGTCTCGGTAGATTCCTCAGCATTTACGGTCGGAGGGTCGATCGGGGCGGGTTGGTGGTGCAGGACCTTGGCGACCAGGTCGGAGCCGAAGTAGATCGACCCGACCGGCAGCGACGTGGCGAGCAGGACCAGCGCCCAGTTCGCCGGGTCCCAGTCGGCCAGGCGCCCCCAGTCGACCGTGCGGCCGTGCAGTTCCGGGACGAGTCCGTGGACGTAGTTGAGGACCAGCGAGGCGAGCGTGTAGGTGCCCAGCACCCGCAGCGCGAACGTCCGGTCCCGACCGGCCAGCACCAGGGTGGCGACCAGGGCCAGCGCCATCAATCCGTCGACCACGAACGGGTAGAGCGTCGCCGCCGTACTGTCTGCGCCCACCGCGTTCGCGATGTCCCGCAGCGCGTTCCAGGAGACGCGAAAGGCCATGCCGACCACCGCGACGAGCGCGGTGACCAGGAGGATTTTGCCCTTGCGGTTCATGCCGCACCGCCCGTCGGGCGCGGGCGCCGGTGGTGCAGCAGCCAACCGGCGAAGTGCACTCCGGCGCCGCCCATCACCGCGTACCGCCAGGCGGGCTCGTGCAGGACGAGCAGGCAGATGGTCGCGGCCATCATGACCAGCGAGCCCAGCACGATCAGGGCCAGCGCCCAGCCGCTGGGGGAAGGCTTCGCGCTCATGCCCCCACCCCCGCACCGGCCGTCGCGGCGGCGTTGGCGAGCGTCACGCGGGCGGCGAGGGCCTTGCGGCGGGCCCGGCGCAGACGCCGGGCGTCCAGCTCGGTGGGCGTGCGGTCCAGCGTGATGATCTGCGCGTCCAGCAGCTCGACATCGGCCAGGATGACGGGCAGCTCCAGCTCGATGGCGTCCAGCTCAGCGGCCGTGGGCTCCATCCACGGCTCGAAGGCGGTAACAGCGTCCTGAACAGTGACGATGTGCTTCATGGGTCGTGTTCTCCCTAGCAGTAGAGACGGCCCGAAAAGCACCCCCGGAGCTGCAACTCCGGGGGTGCGCGCCGTTGAAGGAAGGAAGCCGCGGTGAGTGCGGCGGTGCGGTCAGCGAGTGCGACCGCCGTGCCCCGGCCGGGAGTCGAACCCGGCCTTGCGACCATCGGGGCGATCGAGCAGGGGCGGCGTTCTAGCGGCGGTTGAAGGTCATGTTGAGTCCGCCGTGGTTGTCGCCGTTGATCACGTGCGAGGTGCTGTTCTCGCCGGTGACGACGACGCTGTTGTTGATGACCTGGCCACCACCGGTACTGACGACCTGGGCGCCGTTGGCGTCGGTGCCCGCGTCGCCGTTGTGGGTCTCACTGTGCTTGGCCATGAGGTATCTCCCTCTCAGACGTGCGGTGCATGGATGAGCAGTGCGAAGTGCTGGGGCTGGAGTGGCGGCTTAGATCGGGTGGTTGGGCTGCCAGGTACCGGCCTTGGCCCGCGACAGCTCGTCGAGGTATCCGTCGGTGGCAGCGCGCATCCGCTGAGCGGTGGCGGTCGAGCCCGCCTCTTCCAGCGACTTCGCGGCTCCGTGCGCCGACGTGATGTCCGCCTGGATGTCGGCGATCAAGTGCTCCTGCTGGATGCTTCCGGGCTGCATGAAGTGGCGTGCGGTCACGGCGATCTCCTTGGTTGAGGTGCGGAGCGGGCGGGCTGACGGCTCCCCTTGCCGCCCGGGTCACCGGGCGACGCGGGCAGTCGTCAGCGCTGGACGACGGCCTTGCTCAGGTCGCGGTGGGAGACGGTCACCGAGTGCCCGGCCGCCGTCAGCTGCTCGGCCAGGGCGCGGGCGAAGGTGGGG
This sequence comes from Streptomyces sp. NPDC056486, assembly GCF_042795295.1. NCBI lineage: Bacteria > Bacillati > Actinomycetota > Actinomycetes > Kitasatosporales > Streptomycetaceae > Streptomyces > Streptomyces sp. NPDC056486. The sequence goes on along the minus strand of NZ_JBHTSF010000012.1, from coordinate 81,208 downwards.
GCGCGGTGGCGGCCTCCCGCGCATCCGTCGGCGACGGTGATGGTTCCGGCGCTGGGCCCGGAGGCGAACGCGGCGACCGCAGTGGCGGTGGCGTCCACCAGGTCGGTGATGCCGTGCGTGCCGAGCACGGCGGTACGCACCGGCTCGTCGTCGGCCGTCATGTACCGCAGTTCCGGCGAGACGTGCGGGTCGCGGAAGTGGTGGCGCAGGTCGATGGTCAGATGCGCGGCGGGCGGGGCGTCGTGCAGGTAGCCGAACGAAACGATCTCAACAGCACTCATGAAGGACTCCCAGAAAGTAAGGGGGTGTTCCGGCTCCCCTCAGCGCTGCTCGTTGCGAGACGAGCAGCGGAGGCAACCGGCCGCAGCGCACAGAAGGCTGCGGGGATGGGGGGTCTTGTGGATGTCTCCTTCCGGGAACACGAGCTCCCGGTGCAGGCGTATGGAGACGTGACCTTTCGGTCTGAGCCCTCCGGCTGACAAGGCGCCGGGAACCTCCCCCCGTCCGATGCGGGGCTCCTGGGTCGTTCAAGTAACGCTGTACGTGACACCCCGTACGACTTGTCTGGAGGAGTGCCGTGAGATGAGAATGCCCACTCGGCACTTGGCGAGTCAAGCCCCCTGGTCTAACTTGTATGGAGGAGTTGCAGCGGAAGCGCGGAGGAGACACATGCGGCGCGGACTTACGAAGGCGCAAGAGATTGCGGCTGACCTGCGAGAACAGATCGATTCGGGGCGACTTGGAGGCGGCCAAGCGCTGCCGAGCGAAGCGAAGTTGATGAGCCAGTACGGCTACAGCCGTGAAACCGTGCGCGCCGGCGTCCGGGCCCTGGTCGATGAGGGGCTAGTCGTGACGGGGCAAGGGCAGGGGAAGTACGTCCGCGAGGACTATCCCCCGGTCGTTTGGAACTGGACGACCCTAGAGAGCCGCAAGCGTCACGCGACTGCCGTGGAAGGCCGGACTGCTGGCGACCAATGGGCCAGCGCCGTTGCCCATGAGGGCAAGAGTCCCCGGCAGGAAATCAGCGTTTCGATCGTCGTACCCCCCAAGCACGTCCATGAGGCGCTCGGCCTGCCTGAGGGAGGACTGGCGGTAGCGCGCAAGCGGGTGCGGTACGTCGACAACCGGCCGTACGCCCTCGCGGACTCGTACTTTCCGCAGGAACTCGTTTCCGGCACCTCGCTTATGGAACCCCGTGACGTGTCCGCGCCCGGCGGAGTCCTCGCGTCTGTCGGCCTCGTTCAAGCGAAGTACCGCGACGAGATCGCCGTGCGGATGCCGACTCTCAAGGAGGCCGAGTTGCTGGCATTGCCATCAGCTACGCCGGTCGCCGAGCACACCCGGACTGGTTACGACGAAGAGGGGAAACCTCTTCGCTGCATGGTCACGATCCTCCCAGGAGACAGGCACAAGATCCTTTATGAAGTCGATGCCGACTGAGTACCTGCGCCCTGCCGCAGCCGCGGACGTACCCGCACTGATGGCGTTGAGGACCGAAGCTGAGCAGTGGCTGCATGCGAGAGGCTCGGACCAGTGGAATGACCGCGAGGCTGGCGAGAGAGCAATTAGCAAGTGGCACGCCACGATCGACGATGGGCGGTCTTGGATTGTCGTGGACGACAGCGGTGCGGCGCTGGCAACCGTCAGCCGCGGGCCCATTGATCGGGACTTTTGGAACGACGACGACAAGCCGGAGTCCGCGTTCTACCTCTACAAACTGATCGTGGCGAGGTCAGCAGCAGGCAAGCAGCTCGGTGCCCGAATCGTCGACTGGGCTTCCCGAGTTGCTGCACTGGAGGGGCGCGACTGGGTGCGTATCGACACCTGGCGGACGAACACGGAGCTGCACGCCTACTACGAGCGTCTGGGGTTCAAGCACGTGCGGATGGAGACGCCATCGCACCGTCGATCTGGATGGCTCGCACAGAGATCATCGGACGTTATGTCCCTCCCGGACCATTCACTGGCCGTGGGTAGGCGATGAGGATCACTCGACCAAGAAAGCTACAGTCCACTGTAACAATTTCTTATCGGGGAATTCTATGAATCTCTCGAGTCCGCATCGCTCGGCGGCCCCGATATTGTGCCATTCGATGCCGGGGTGTCTCCCTGCCCATCAGGTCGATACAGGGAGTGCAACTCTTGAACCACATTGGCATAGCTGGATAGTTGGTATGACGTGATCTTTTCGGCAATTACGGCCTCCGCTAGCACGTCATTCGAAGCTCGGAGCAAGCCAAAGGACCGCCACGTCAGAACCGCGCCAAGGATTATTCCAAAAGCAGCCCAAGGTTCTGATTCAATTGCGATAGTAACGCATAAGAAGCTGAGCGCAATTCCCATATTGAGTCGAAAATCAGCCTCTGCTTCCTTCCTGTCGAACTCACCATAAAGCTCTGGGCTCTCAAGATGCACTTTTGTGGCCAGTTGCGAACGCTCCCGCAAGGTGCCAGCGGCAACTACATCAGGAGCGACAGAAGCCAGGTACTCCGGCCTTGGGCCGCCTTCGCATTCTTCTAGCCGATACACAAAGGCTCGGAGTGAAAGAAACGCACCCGGACTGACCATTGGATGCCAAACAAGGTAGTCTTCCCAGCCTTCAGGGAAAGACATGAATAGACCTTGAAGCCAACGGAGGGACCTGACGACCCCGAGGAAGAAAGTGGAGGCCCGAATCTCCACTAGGCTACCGACCACAAAGGCCGCGAATGACAGGGCGGCTAAAGTGGCTGCCCTGCCCGCAAAATCCGATAGATTATATAGAACGTTGAACAGGCCAGTCGCCCCTGAGTGCGACGGAATTGTGTCATGGATTGTGATCCACAACGAAAGTAGCCACACGTACCCGCAGGCGAGCGGAGTTCTAAGCTCTCGAAGACCAGGAAGCAGGTTCATCAGCATAAGGACATGATGGCGCGGTCGGCTCCGTGACTCAGTTGCTCAGCACTATCGGGTCCGTCTCGTGACGCTGACGCTCGGCACACTTGTTTGGAGCTAGCCCCTGTCGGGACGGCGGCAGGCAGGTCATCGGAGACCGTGGCCTGCCGCGAGGTGCGGCTTCTGCGCGAGCATGGTTTCCAAACGGCTATCGGGCCACAACTCAATGTACGGAGCGGAGCCACGCTCGTTGTGTTGCTCTGCCCAGGCGACAGCGTCGGCGGTGAAGCGTCCAGACGTCGCTATGACGAGACCACGCACGACCGGCGGCTCCCACAACTTCACCGCTGCGGCGGTCGCTGATATAGCGGGCAAGTCCACAGAACGTTTTAGCCAGTGCTTGGCTTGGACTATGACGCGCTCACTTCGCACACCACCAGTGCTGTCTCTGATGACACGGTCCAGAGACAGGTCACGTCCGCGATCAGGTGCGCGCGTGTGCATCAACCATTGGACATTCTCATGTTCTGAGAATTCGCGGAGTAGGTCGTATAGGAGTCTCTCGAACTTGTCGTCGTCTAGCCGTTCCCAGGGTAGAGCAGTCGTAGCTACGCCAGTCAGATTCCCGGCTGCTGCGCTTCCTAGATCGAATTCTGGTACAGGTAGCGGATCTGAATCTGACAGGGCGCCGCTATCGATATCTGGTTGAATGCTAGGCCAATCGAACTCCGCGATATCATGCCAATCGTGGCCCTCGCCGAAGGAAATGTGTCGGTGAAGGTCGCCCCAGCGACCTTTCCTCTCTGCGGTATTTCCGAGGAGTCTTTCAATTTCGCTGACCGCAGAGGTGACAATTCCGACCGAGGGGTTGTCGAGAACTTCCCGAGACGCGCGTGGAACATCTTGAAGAATGCTCTGCAGGGCCACTTTCACCTGTGCCTGCAGTTGTTGCAGCCGCCCTGCAATTGCCCGTCGGCGGGCCCGATGCAGCCGATATCGATAGTCGGCAAGGTCTTTCCCTGGCTTCTCCCCAGCTTCCCAAACATCTACCGGAAGCTCGCCAATATCGGCGTAGTCGATGAAGCTCTGACCCATTTCGTCAATGTCGGGAAGCTGGTCGGTGACTGTCCAACCGTCAATCGGTGGCAGCCCCGAGATTAGATCGGCCCAGGCTCGGCGGTGATCATCGTATTCGGGGTGGGATCCCCGTGCAGGGCTATTTGGGATGAAGGCCGACGCTCGCGCCCAGACGGCCTCTAGCTTGGCCAGATTGGCGGCTGCGCGGTCCATGACGCTCAGTAACTCTTCGAGGTCCACACTTCAGACTGGCACAGGTTCCCGAATTTAGGGGCGCCCGGAGCTGAGCTGCGCCCACATGTAGCGCACTGCTCCTGTCGCCGCGCAGCCCCAAGGTCGAAGGGCTGCACGAGTTGCTCCGGGGGAGGTCCTGCGATCGGCGCAGCCCGCGCTGTAGCTTGCCTAGAAAATCGAACATCTGATCTAGTTGAGGGTATGGACCCCTCACTTCCCGATGACCTGGTAAGCATGCAGCGGAAGTGGACTGCGACCTACGCGCAGCTTGCCCAGCAGCCGGGCCGCACTGTTCTGCGCCGCCGGTTGCTAGCGCTTTCCATGGCTCTGGCGCGGCACCCACTGAGCCCTTCCGAGCGCGCCGAACTACGGCAGCGTGCTCGCGCAGATGGGACCGACAATGAGTCTCACTGAGCGCCAGGCACGGATCCTTCGCTGCATCAGGGACGCGATAGCCGAGACGGGGGAGTGCCCCACTCTCGAAGAGATCGGGGCTGAGGTGGGGCTTTCGAGCAAGTCGGCCGTGCACTACCAGTTGAAGCGCCTCGAAGTGCTCGGGGCCGTTGCTCGTACCAGCGCTGGCGCCCGGGTGTACCGGCTTATCTGAGGCCCGAACTCGATCCGCGGGTTGGCTCGCGTGGGCTCAGTTGCGGTCTCGGTTGGCCCGGCATCCGCCGTGATCCAGATCCGTCCGAGGGTGTCCAGTAAGTCAGTTGACCTGGGCTTACGTGAGTTCGGCGAACGGTCCTGGACGGCTCCGGATCAAGATCCGACAACTCGTAATGCGTAGGTCTCGGGTTCGAATCCCGAAGGCGGCCCTGTAGAAGCCCCAGGACTCACTCGCCGTGACCTGGGGCTTTTGCTTTTGGTGGGGGTGGTGGCGATCGCTCCGTTTGTTGAACCGCTCGTGCCGGGTTGTTGAACCGCTCGTGCCGGGCTCGCGTCTTCTTTCTTGATCGCGACTACACGCACGCACAGGAGCAGACCGTGAGCGGCAAGGACGTTGAGCAGACCGACGAGCGGGAATACGGCCCGGGGCCCTGGTGGGAGGACCTCGGAGCGTGGGGAGCTGTCGGGCTGATCGCCTTCGGGGGGCTCGCGGCGGTGTGGGTCTTTTTCCGGCTGCCCGGTACCCCGAAAGAGCTGTCGCTCGGCTACTACCAGGCCGCCAAGGTCGTCACCATCGGCCTGGTGATCGCAGGAACCGCCTTGCTGGGACGGCGTCGTGCCGGGGCCTCGGGCACCGAGGAGACGAACGAGGCGGAACGCGCCTGATGTCACCGGCCGTCGTTGCGGAGCGGCCTCCGGTCGAACCCCTTGTTCCGGCGTTCGGCGGCTAACGTGTCCAGCGCCCGAGCAACTGCGCGAATCGGAGACGGCGTTGACGGAACGGTCGAACGGACATCGCCCCACACTTGAGGACGTGGCGCACCGGGCAGGGGTGTCGAAGTCCACGGTGTCCCGTGTGATCAACGGTGAGCCCCGGGTGCGGGCCACGGTCGCGGAACGTATCCGACAGGCCGTGGACGAGCTCGGCTACGTACCCAACCAAGCCGCCCGCAGCCTGGTCACGCGCCGCAACAACGCCGTCGCCGTCGTGGTCACCGAACCGCAGAACCGGCTGTTCGTGGACCCGTATTTCGACTGTCTGCTTCGAGGCATCCGTCAGGAGCTCGTCCTGCAAGGGGCGCAGCCGGTGCTGTTGTTCATCGAGGAGCCGGGCGACTATCCGCGCGTCGGAAACTTCCTGGGTGGCGGCCACGTCGATGGTGCCCTGCTGTTCTCGTTGCGCACCGATGACCCGTTGCCCGCCATGGTCGAGCGCATAGGCCTGCCCGCCGTCTTCGGCGGTCGCCCGGCCGTCGGCTCCGGTCATCGCAGTCACAGTTACACGTACGTCGACGCCGACAACCGCGGCGGAGCCAGAGAAGCCGTCCGGCATCTCGTGGGGATGGGACGCCGACGTATTGGGACCATCACCGGTCCGCTCAACCAGGCCTCCGCGATCGACCGCCTCGACGGCTACCGGGATGTACTCCACGACACCCCGCCCCAACTCATCGCCGAGGGCGACTTCACGCTGCAGGGCGGCGCCGACGCCATGGCCGTGCTCCTCGACCGGTGCCCCGACCTGGACGCGGTCTTCGTCGCCTCGGACCTCATGGCCTCCGGCGCCCTGCGCATACTGCGAGAACGTGGGCGCCGCGTACCCGAGGACGTGGCGGTCGTCGGCTTCGACGACCTCGCGACCATCGCCGGGGCGACGGAGCCGCCGCTGACCACGGTGCACCAGGACATCGAGGGCATGGGGCGCCTGATGGCCCAGCTGCTCTTCAAGCCGACAGCGTCGGGTGAGCCCGCGTCGGGAGACGGCGGCGGCCCGCCGCTGTCTTCGTCTTCCGTGGTCACCCCGGTGCGTCTGGTCGTGCGGCAGTCGGCCTGATTCCGCCCGATCCGCCGATCCGCCTGATCCGTAGTTACGGATGCTTGGGGGCGTGCGTGTCGGGTGCCGGTCTATGGGCGGCTTGCTCAGTGGCGTAGCGCCTTGCCGATCTCTGCCTTCGGGGTGCCGGAGAGGTCGCGGTTGCTGCGGGCCGTGCCGGACTTCGACTGGTCGGGGTCCGTGTTGTTGATGTTGAGGACGACCGTGTCCAGGAGGTTGCCGTCGCCGTCGCGGAAGTTGATGGAGACGGCGTAGTCCGCCTTCTTGTCCGTGCTGTTGGTGGCCGTGATCTTGGCTGTCGTCCGGTTGCCGTCGGCCTTGGCGGGGCCGTCGACCTTCACGTCGGACTTGGCGTTCACTCCGTCCTTCACCTCGGCCATCTTGGAGGCGGCGGCCTCCGTGGCGGATGAGACGGCTTCGCCTGCCTTGGCCGTGGCGGAGGCGGCCTTGTCCTTGGCCTTGTCCACGTCGCTGTTCGAGCAGGCGGTGGTGGTGAGGGCCAGCAAGGCGGTGGCGGCTGCGGCGGTGGCGATGCGCGTGGCGGCGCGTGTGGTGGTGGTGGTGCGGGAGCCGGTGGGAGTGGTGGCGTGGGTGCGGGTCATGCGGACCACCTTCGGGGGGATGGGGGCTGGGCGCTAGGTGGGGCGGCCGTATGGCGCTGGGGGGTGGCTGGATGGGATGGATGCGGTGGCCTTGCGGGGCTTGGACGGCGGGGGAGTGTCGCGCGCCGTGCTTGCTCCGGGCGGACATGCCGATACGTCCCCTCGGGTGCGGGTGCGTGAGGGTTCGGGTGGTGGGGGAGGGCTCTCGGCGGCGTCCGCGGGTGGGGTGCGAGGATGCCGCGATGAGTGATGAAAGTGTTGCCGCTTACGTTCGTTACGAGTCGCCCGTACGCCATGAGCGCGGGCACTTCCCCGGAGTGTTCGTTCTCGTCAACGGACTTGCGCGGGAAGGGAAGTTGACGCCGGAGCAGGAGCGGTTCCGGCGGGCCAACAACGACTGGTACGACGCCGCGTATCCGACCCCGTCGAAGGTCGACCCCACCGTGTACGACCACGACATCACGCCCGGCGCCGTGGCCTGGTTCAAGGTCACCGCCACTCATCTCGTCGACCGCGTGCCCGGGTATCTGGAGATCCTGGATGCGCACGGCGTCGAGTGCCGGGTGGTGCGGTCATCGGATCCGGGGCGCGTCGTCTATGAGGACGAGTTCCAGGTTGTCGTCGTGCCGTACGACGGGGCGCACGAAGAGCCGCACGAAGAGCCGCAGGAGGGGGCGCACGAGCGGTAGGCAGTCTCGCGGGGAGTTATGAGGATCCTGTCAGGCCGCTGTTCGTATTCCGTTCGGGCAGGGTCGCCCCGCTTATGCTCATCGCCATGTGCGCTTTTGTCCTGGTCGCGGAGGATGACGAGAAACAGGCCGAGCTGGTCCGCCGCTATCTGGAGCGCGAGGGCCACACGGTCGCCGTCGTCCACGACGGGCGTGCCGCGATCGACGAGGTGCGGCGCAGGCCCCCGGACCTGCTCGTGCTCGACGTGATGATGCCGAGGGTCGACGGGCTCGGCGTCACTCGCGTCCTGCGAGGCGGGAACGGGGGCGGCAGCAGCGGCAGTAGCGGGAATGGGAGCGGGGGCGGGGGCGGCCTCGTGGCCGGGATTCCGATTCTGATGCTGACCGCTCGCACGACTGAGGACGATCTGCTGCTCGGCCTCGATCTTGGCGCCGACGACTATCTGACGAAGCCGTACAGTCCGCGCGAGCTGATGGCCCGCGTCCGTACGCTGCTGCGGCGCGCCCAGGGTACGTACCATCCGGTCGTCGAGGGCGCCGAAGCCGTGCCGCGCGTGCTGCGGGCGGGTGGGCTCGCCGTCGATCCGGTGCGGCACGAGGTGACCGTCGACGGGCGGCTCGTCGAGTGCACGCCGGGGGAGTTCGACCTGCTCGCGGCCCTTGCGGCGGAGCCGGAGCGGGTGTTCACGCGGCCCCAGCTCCTTGACCGTATCCACGGGTCGTCGGGATACATATCGGTGCGCACCGTCGACGTACATGTGCTCAATCTGCGCAAGAAGATCGAGGACGATCCGCGCAGGCCGCGCCATCTCGTGACGGTCTTCGGCGTCGGCTACAAGCTCACGGGTGCGGCCATCGGCCCGTCTACCGGCCCGTCCGTCGGTTCGTCCACCGGCCCGTCCGTCGGTTCGTCCACCGGCCCGTCCGTCGGTTCGTCCACCGGTTCGTCCATCGGCGCGGCCCTGGGGGCGGCGGCGCGACATGGTGCGTGACATACCGTTCCGCAAGAGCCTGCTGCCCCGGCTGCTCGCCGTCTCCGTGCTCGTCTCCGTGGTCTCGATCGCCGCCACCGCCTGGCTTGCCGCGCAGACCACGTCCGGCGCGATCCGGCAGGAGCAGGGGCAGGTGCTTGCCGATGACGCACGTGTCTACGACGAGTTGCTCGGCCTCGGCGCCAGTGCGCCCGGGTGGCGGGGTGCCGACAAGACCGTGCGGGAGCTGGCCCGGAAGACCGGACGGCGTATCACCCTGACCACGCAGAAGCGTGTCGTCATCGCCGACTCGCGAAGCAAGAGCGATAGCGATAAGGGTGGGAAGGGCGGTAAAGGGGTAGTTGGTGCCGAGCTGCCGACCAATGCCTCGGCCGTCGTCGATCCGCTCGCCGTCGACGGAGCGCTGACCGCCGGTGCGAGGAACGCGGACGCCGAGGCCGGGGGCCAGGACCGTATCGATCCGCGCGCGGTCGGCCCCTTCCGGCTGCCGGGGCCGGAGCGCAAAGAGCTGGCGAAGGCCGCTGCGAGCGTCGTGGACTGCATGCACGACCTCGGGGTTTCCGCGCAGGTCGTCCAAGGCCCCGGCGGGCGCCCACGCGTCGACGCCCCCAACGATCCGTCCCGGCTTCTTGACTCGGCCTGCCGCAATTACCAGCTCGACATGCCCACCCGTACCGAGAGCAAAGCGCTCGAGCGGCTCAACAAGCTCACCAACGCCTGCCTGCGGCGCGGGGACGCCCCGGCCGTCAAGGTCGGGCTCGATCTGACGTGGTGGCAGTCGGTGGGAGTGTTCGACCGGTCTTCCGGGCGCTACATCCCTGCCGCTCACGCCGGTTCGGACATGCCCGAAGAGGTGTCGGGCGGCCAGGCCGACGCCTTCCCGCCCACCGAGCCGGGTGCGCTGATGGCCACCCCCTCGGAGCCGGTGCCGTCGGGCGGTGTCACCCGCGTCGGCAGGGAGTACGACACCAAGACCGCCGCCTGCGTGGGCAGTGCCCGGCGCGAGCAGCTCGGGTCGTACGTCTCCGAGCCCGCGCTCCTCTTCGTCACCAGCTCCGACGGTTCGCGCACCGCGGTGGCCCGCGCGGTGGAGAGCTCGAAGTTCAGCCTCTCCGGGGCCAACACCACTCGGCTCGCGGGTCTCTCGGCCGGCATCCTCGCGGTGACGGTCGCCGTGACCGCCTTCGCCGCGTCCCGGCTGACCCGCCCGCTGCGGGCGCTGACCGCCGCGACCCAGCGGATGAAGACGGGCGAGGCGGCCGAACCCGTCACGGCGCGCTCGGCGGGTTCCGCCGGTGAGATCCGCCAGCTCGCCGAGGCCTTCAACGACATGGCCGCCCACCGCAAAGCCCTGGAGGACCAGCGGCAGGCCATGGTGAGCGACGTCGCCCATGAGCTGCGTACGCCGCTGTCCAACATCCGCGGCTGGCTGGAGGCGGCCGAGGACGGCGTGGTCGACACCGACCCGGAGCTCGTCACCTCGCTCCTCGAAGAGGCGCTTCTGCTCCAGCACATCGTCAATGACCTGCAGGATCTTGCCGCCGCCGACGCCGGTACGCTCCGGCTGCACCGCGAGCCCGTGCACGCGTCCGACGTCGTGGACCAGGTCGCGGCGGGGCACCAGGCGGGCGCGGAGGCGGCGGGCGTACGGCTGAGCGCGACGACGCTCGGCGACCCCTGCTTCACCGCCGATCCGCTCCGGCTCCGCCAGGCGATCGGCAACCTGGTCTCCAACGCGATCCGGCACACCCCGGAGGGCGGCAGCGTCACGATCAGCTGCCGCGCCACGCCCGACGCGGTCCTGGTGGAGGTCGCCGACACCGGTACCGGCATCGCGCCCGACGATCTGCCGCACGTCTTCGACCGCTTCTGGCGCGCCGACAAGTCGCGTACGCGGGCGACCGGCGGCAGCGGGCTCGGCCTCGCGATCGTCCGGCAGTTGGTGGAGGGGCACGGCGGGACGGTGACGGCGCGGAGCACGCCGGGGGAGGGGGCGGTGTTCACGGTGCGGGTGCCGTCGGACTGATCGGGTGCCGTCGGACTGATGGAGGGCCCAATGATGGATGGCGCAATGATGGAGGGCGCCTGGCATGACCGGCTGCTGTTACCCGCTGCTATTGCTGGCTGCAGTTACTGGCTGCCGTTACTGAGGGATACCGCTTCGGGGCCGTCTTTGAGGGGCTCGGCGGTGTGTGTGAATCGTGGGTAGATCGTGTGTGATCGGTGAGCACCTGGTGCCGGAATCCGGAGGCCGACGCGTGTGGCCGGGGTCCGTGGGGGCGGTGCCTGTCGCGTGCTTCCCGCAGGCTTACGGTGCTTCCCGCGTGCGTACGGTGCCTCACGCGCGGTGATCGCGATTCCGCGAGCCCCCCAACTTCCCCACCCCGTCGGGAAGTTGAGGGTGCATCGCAGAAACTGAGCGGGCCCGGCCGCAACGGTGACACTCCCCCGAGTTACGCGCTGAGCGCGAGTACCGGCGGGGCCGGGCCCGATGTGTTCATTCCATCAGGGGCCGCCAACCGATCGCTAACATGAGGCCAACGGTTGGCGGGAGATGGCGTGGACGTGCGGTGCGACGGGTTGCGGTTCGGACTCCTGGGCGCGCCTGCCGTGTACGACGCCGAGGGTGAGCCGCAGCCCGTGCAGAGCGCCAAGGGGCGCGCCCTGCTGGCCGCGCTGCTGCTCGAGCCGGGCCGGGTGGTCTCCGTCGACGCCCTCAAGGACGCGCTGTGGGGCGGCGCCCCGCCCGCGTCCGCGCACGCATCGCTGCAGAACCACGTGACGCGCCTTCGCCGGCTCCTGGACGATCCGGAACGGCTGCGGGCGGTGCCCCCGGGGTACCGGCTGCGGGTGGCCGACGGCGAGCTTGACGTGCGGGTCTTCGAGCAGTTGGTCGCGCAGGCGCGGGCCGCGCACGCGGAGCGTGACTGGGGCGTCTGCGCGGACGCCGCGTCCGCCGCGCTCGCCCTGTGGCGCGGCACTCCGCTGGGCGGGCTGCCCGCTGACACGGCGGGCCACGCCCTCGTGCCACGCCTCGAGGAGGCTCGGCTCCTTGCTCTTGAGCTGCGGTACGACGCGGAACTGGCGACCGGGGGCAGGGTCGGGGCCGGGGGCGGGGGCGGAGGGCTCGTGCCGGAGCTGGCGGAGCTGGTCGCCGAGTATCCCTTGCGGGAGGCCTTCCACCGGCAGCTGATGCTGGTGCTGCACCGCACGGGCCGCCAGGCGGAGGCGCTCGCCGTCCACCGCGAGCTGCGGCATCGGCTGGTGGAGGAGCTGGGCGTGGAGCCGGGTTCTTCTGTGCGGGAGGCGCATCGCGAGGTGTTGCAGGAGCCCGCGGGGGCGGCGTTGGGGGGACTCGATGCGGCGACGGGCCACGATGTGGCTGGGCTCGGCTCGGGTGGACTTGATGCGGCCGCCTCGGTGGGCTTCGACCCAGGGAGCGAGGCGGCGGGGCTCGCCTCCGGCCCCTCGGCGACCCAGACGACCCAGGCGGCCCAGGCGTCCAAGGCTTCGCAGGCGTCGCGCTCTCCCTCCGGTTCCGACGGAGCGGCGTCCGCATCCGCTTCCGTATCGGCATCAGGTTCCGCTTCCACCTCCACGGCCATTTCCACCCGGCCCGCTCAACTCCCGCCGTCCCCACCCCACTTCACGGGCCGCGAGGAAGTCGTGCGCTCCCTGGCGCGGCTCCTCACGGGGCAGACAGGGCAGGCGGTGCAAACAGGGCAGGCGGTGCAGACAGGGCTGGCGGGGCAGACGGTGCAGGGGAGCACCGGCGGCGACGCGTACGACCGGGTGCCCGGCGCCGGGCCGCCCGTCGCCGTCCTGTCCGGCATGGCGGGCGTGGGGAAGAGCGCGCTCGCCCTGCATGTCGCGCACCGGCTGCGTGAGTACTTCCCCGACGGGCAGCTCTACATCAATCTGCGCGGCGCCACCCCGGGCATGACGCCCCTCACGCCCGACCAGGCCCTCGCCGCCCTGCTCCGGGATCTCGGGGTCGAGTCGAGCCAGAGCCCCGAACACCCGGACGCCGCAGCCGCGTTGCTCCGCTCGCTGCTCGCCCCCGCGCGTACCCTGCTGGTCCTCGACGACGCGGCGACCGCCGCGCAGGTGCGCCCGCTGCTGCCCGCAGGGCCCGGCTGCGCGGTCATCGTCACCAGCCGTTCTCCGCTGACCGCGCTCGACGGGGCGGGACGTTTCCCGCTGGAGCCGCTCTCCGACGGGGACAGCATCGCCCTGCTGCGCGCCGTCTCCGGGCGGGCGGGGCTCGACGCCGGGCACCCGTTGGTCGAACTCGCGGGGCGTCTCCCGCTGGCCCTGCGGATCATCGCGGCCCGCCTCGCCGCCCGCCGCGCGCTCACCCCGGACGCCCTCGCCGAACTCCTCACCGTCAGCGGCGGGCGGCTGCACCACCTGGAGCACGACGACTTGAGCGTGCGGCGCTCGCTGGCCGTGGCTCTGGAGGCGCTGCGTACGGCGGAGCGCGAGTCCGACCGGGACGCGGCGGCCGCCCTCGCCGCGATCGGCGCGCTGGATCTTCCGGCGTACGGAGTCCCGCTCATCGCCCGGCTGTTGCGGGTCGAGGAGTGGCGTGCGGGGGCCGCGCTCGACCGGCTCGTCGACGTCGCGCTCCTCGACGAGACGGCCTACGGCCGCTATGCCCCGCACGATCTCGTACGCGATTTCGCGCGTGAGGCGGCCCACCAGGACGGGACGCGGGCGGCGGACGCCGTGGAAGCGGCGCTCCAGTGGTACGCGGAGTCGGCTCGGCAGACCGTGGTGGCGATCATGCCGGACGGTCTGGACCGCGACGACCGGCTCATGGGAGTCGACGGTCGGCTGCCGCCTCGGCGCACCGCCGATGGCTCCCCGGCCCCCTCGGTGCCGCCGATGTCCAGCGATGACGCCTTCGCCTGGGGCGACACGGAACTCACCAACGTCATCGCACTCGCCGACCGCCACGGCCGCGAATCCGTGCTCCTGCCCGTGCTGGTCCGCTGCTTCTTCTCGTACCTCAAGCGCCGTGGCCGGCTCACCGAGGCAGACCTCCTGAACCGCCTCGCGGTGACCGCCGCCCGCCGCTGGAACGACACCGCGGCCGAGGCGCAGGCGCTCACCGACCTCGCGGGCCTCAACTATGTGTCGGGGCGAAGTGGCGCGGCGCTCGCCCTGATCGACGAGGCCCTGGATCTGTGGCGCGAGCTCGACCTCACGTCGTTCGTCCACCGCGCCGTCCTCAACCGCAGCCTCCTCCTCGAAGCCCTCGGCCGTTACGAGGAGTCCGTCGAGGCGCTGTGGCAGAGCCTGGAACTGGCCAAAACCTTGGGCGATCCCCTGAGCGAGGCGTTCGCCCTCAGCAACCTCGGCAACATCTACGAGCACACCGACGTGCGCACCGCGATCGGCTACCACGAGCGGAGCCTGTCGATCGGCGAGTCTCTCGCACACGCCGGAGTCCGGCAGGAAGCCCACTGCGACCTCGGCCACGCCTACCTCCTCCTCGACGAACCGGACGTCGCGCTCACGCACTTCGAGGAGAGCCTGCGCATCCACGGCGAGGCCGAGGACTGGCACAACGAGTCCAGGGTGCGCCTCGGCATGGTCCGTGCCCTGCGCGAGGTGTGCCGGACGCAGGACGCGGAGCGAGAGTGCGCCGACCTCCTTGAGCGTGCGGAGCAGCGGGCCGACGCCCACATGGCGGGCCTGGCCCGTCACCAGCGTGGCCTCCTGCTGTACGCGGAGGGGCGCGCCGAAGAGGCGTACGCGCAGTGGAGGTCGGCGCTTGCGGCGCTCGACGGCACGGACAGCAGTGAAGTGGTCGACGAGCTGAAGGGCTTGCTGGCGGGCGGAGCGGGCTGAGCGGGCTGGCGGGCTGAGCGCGTCAGGTGGGTCGGGCGGGTTGAACCAGGGGTGTGTGAGGGCTACTTCGCGTCCGCGTAGCACTCCACCACGGCGACGGTGAACGGGAAACGCACCGGCGTCTCGCCGAACGTTATGCGCCCTGCCAGATCTCCGGCCGCGCGGATGGCCGCCGTGACCGTCTCGGCCTCCTCCTGTGGGCAGTGCACGATGACCTCGTCGTGCTGGAAGAAGACCAGCTCGGCGCGGAGACCGGCCGCGGCGATGGACTGACGCAGCGCGGCCAGCATCAGCAGGGCCCAGTCGGCCGCGCTGCCCTGGACGACGAAGTTACGGGTGAAGCGGCCACGGGCACGGGTGTTGGAGGAGGCGTACCCCGGAGTGAACTCCCCCTCCTGGTAGGGAAGTTCGGCCGGTTCGTCCTGCGGGATGCCCGCCTCGTCGAAGTCCCCTGCTCCGGCCGCCGGAGGACTCGTCCGACCCAGCCACGTCCGTACGAGTCTGCCCTCCTCGCCCGCCTTTGCCGCGTCGTCGACGTACGCGACGGCGGCGGGGAATCTGCGGCGCAGTGCCGCCAGGTTCTTCAGACCGTCGCCCGAAGTCTGCCCGTACACGGCGCCGAGGAGCGCGATCTTGGCGTGGTCGCGGTCGCCGGAGAACGCGCGGTCCGAGAGACGCGTGTAGAGGTCCTCGTGGCTCCCTGCCACCTCCATCAGGCCCCGGTCGCGGGAGATCGCGGCGAGAACGCGCGGCTCCATCTGGTCGGCGTCGGCGACGACGAGCCGCCAGCCGGGGTCGGCGACGACCGCACGCCTGATGATCTTGGGGATCTGCAGCGCGCCGCCCCCGTTCGTCGTCCAGCGGCCGCTGACGGTGCCGCCCGGGGTGTACTCGGGCCGGAAGCGGCCGTCGCGCACCCAGTCCTGGAGCCAGCTCCAGCCGTGCGCCGTCCAGATCCGATACAGCTTCTTGTACTCGATCAAGGGCCGCACGGCCGGGTGGTCGATCTCTTCCAGCGCCCAGCGCCGGGTGGACTTGAGCCTGATACCGGCCTGCGCGAAGGCCTTGATGACGTCGTTCGGCAGGTCGGGGCGGACGCGGCGGCCGAAGGCGGCGGAGATCTCGTCGGCGAGCTCGGCGAGGCGGCGGGGCTCGGACGCTCCCGCGTTCCTGCCGCCGCCCGCATACCGCTCGCCGAGGAGCTCGGTGAGCAGGGCGTGATGGACGTCGGCGCGCCAGGGGAGGCCCGCCACGTTCATCTCCGCGGCCACCAGCATCCCGGCCGACTCGGCCGCCGTGAGCAGCCGCATCCTGCCGGGGTGCTCGGCGGCCTCGTGTCTTCGCTGCTGCGCGGCATACACCTCCAGGAGGGCGTCGAAGGGGAGGGACGTCACGGGGGAGGGCTCGAAGAGGGAGTCCTGGGCGCCGGGAGCTGCCGCTCTGGGGGGCGGGTCGTTCGGTACGGGGGCGTTGTGCAGCCGGGCCCAGGCCGCCGCGGCCGAGCGGGGTTCGCCGAGGCGGCCCTCGTGACCGAGGAGGAGCAGCTCGGCGTCCTCGATGTCGTAGCACCTGTCGACGTGGACGCCCGCCGTGAGCAGTGCGGGGTAGATCTCGGCGGTGGACCGCCAGACCCAGCGGCTCGTGTCGGGTCTCTCGCGGACGGCCCTCGCGAGGTCCGGCTCGTGCAGGGGCGGTCCTGAGGGCAGGCCGTCTTCTCCGAGGGGGGCGAGGGTGGCGCCGCCGGTCTCGGTGGGGGCGAGGGCCCACCTTTCTGTCATACCGGTGAGTCTTGCAGCAGCCACTGACAATCCTGCGGAGGGCTTTGCGGAGGGCTTTGCGGGGGGCGGTGCGGTGCGGTGCCGGCGGCGGGGGCGGGGGTATCGGTTGCCCTGCGTCTGCCTCTGGTCGAACGGGCCTTTCCCACCCACCCGCCCGATTGCCCGGCAGCACCATCTAGCGCCTGCGGGGCCAGGGGTGGGTGGGCAGGTGATCCGTACAGGCGGGGGTGAGTAGAGGGGCGGGGGTGGGTGGGTGATCCGTACAAGTCGGGGTGCGCAGAGCAGTCGGCGTGGGTCGGTGATCCGTACGAGCAAGCACAAGCACGAGTAGAGCAGCCGGAGTAGGTGAGGGGGAGTCGTATGGAAGGGAGGGGAGGGGCTCAGTGGCGCCGTATCCCCAGCAGTGCCGACCCCACGCCTACCACCGCGCAGATTCCCGCGGCCAGCCCCACCATCCCCCAAGGCACTACCAGCCCCGCCGGTGCCGAAAGGCGTGCCAAGCCCGCGCTCAGAGTGCCCAGGTTGAGCAGCGTGACCGCGAGGCCCAGTACCGCGCCCACCCCCACCGCCAGCAAGGACTCCCCGGCGATCACCATCCGCACTTGCCCCCACGTGGCTCCTGCCATCCGCAGTGACCGCAGCTCAGGGCCCCGTACCGACGTTGCCATCAGCAGTGTTCCCGCCAGGGAGATGGCCGTGTAGACCAGCGCGATACCCAGCAGCACCAACAGACCCAGCCGTGTCTGCGGCTTCGTCGCCGGGTGGGTGTCCGCCAGCCACTCCTCCGCCGAGCGCACCCGAATCCCACCCTCGCCCTCACCCTCGGCGCCACCCCCACCTGCACGCGCACGCTCCCGCAGCGCTCCCGCCACCTCGTCCCGGTCCGCCCCCGCCCGCAGCCCCACGTCGATGCGGTCCACCGGCGCGCCGCCCGACCCCGCCCCCGCATTCGCCGCCGTCACGTACGCCCCGTTGTCCCCCGTTCCTCGCTCAAGCACCGCGACGATCCGCAGCCGTGCGGGTCTGCCGTCCCCGAGCCACACGTCGACCCGCTCGCCCACCCGCCGCCGCTCCCACTCCTCGTTGACGACGATCGACCGGTCGTCGAGGTCACGTATGTCCCCCGCCACCACCGGAAGCCGCGACACCGAGGCGAACGCCGCCGGATCATTCACGGCCCGCGCGTCCGAGCGGATCAGCGCCGTGCCTTCCTCCCGTACGAACACGGCTGTGGACGCGGACGACGCGGCCACCGCCACCCCGTCCACCTGTCGCAGAAAGCTCGGGGAGCCCAGAGCGCTCGGAGAGCCCAGGGGCCTCAAGTCCTTGCCGGTCACCACCAGTTCGGCCCCCGTACGCTCCCGCGCCTCCGCCGCCCTCGCCGCTCCCGACGTCTCCGCCGAGCCGAGCAGCGAGCCCGCGAGCGCCACCGTCACCAGGACCGGCGCGGCGACGGCCGCGGTGCGCCGCACCGACGCGGCGGAGTTCTCGCGGACCAGGAGACCGACGGCGCCGGGAAGGCGGACGGCGCGCAGTACGGGGCGTACGAGAAGGGGAGTGAGGGCGGCGAGTGCGGTGATCAGGATCATCGGCTGGGTGGTGTACGTCTTCCGCTTCATCAGCGCGGACGGGTCGGTCCACAGGGTCAAGGCGAGCAGCCCGATCCCCGCCGCAAGAAGCGCGCCCCCTGCGATCCGCCGACTCCACGGCATGACGGCGGTGTCGACGGACGCGTCCCGCAGCGCCTCGACGGGGCCCACGCGCCCCGCCCGTCGGGAAGCGGTCCACGCACCCGCGATGGCGACTAACACGCCGACCCAGAAGGCGAGATGGTACGGCCACACGGCCCCGCCGATCCCGAACCACTCCGGGGCGATCTCGGCGTCCACCAGCATCCCGGCAAGCACCGGCGCGCCCCAGGCCCCCAGCGCACACCCCACCCCGGAGGCCGCGACCCCCACCGCGAGCGCCTCCGTGAGCAGCATCCTGCGCACCTGCCCCGGCGTCGCTCCGGCCATCCGCAGCAGCCCGAACTCCCGCCGCCGCAGCGCCACCACGAAGGCGAAAGTGGAAGCGGTGACGAAAACGGAGACGAACGCGGACACCCCGCCCGCCGTCCCCAAGAACGAGTTCACCGCCATCAACGCCTCCGCATCCTGCCCCGGCTCCGGATCGGCCAGCCGCCGATCACCCCCGGTGAGGACGTGGGCCCGCGCCTCGACGACCTCGCGCACCTCATCGGCCGGAGCGTCCACACCCACCGCGTCCCTTTTCGCCCCGTCCAGCTGAACCGGCCCGAGGCGCCGAAGGTCGCGCAGAAGTTCGATATCCACAGGGTGTGGATAAGTTAGTGGCTTGGTCACGTG
This sequence comes from Streptomyces sp. NPDC056486, assembly GCF_042795295.1. Lineage (NCBI taxonomy): Bacteria > Bacillati > Actinomycetota > Actinomycetes > Kitasatosporales > Streptomycetaceae > Streptomyces > Streptomyces sp. NPDC056486. Next base: position 62,294 of record NZ_JBHTSF010000012.1, on the reverse strand, counting down.
TCCCGTGTCCGGGCCGCGTTTCACTGGGACAGTCAGGGTGTTCTGCCCCATAACGACCACGGGGGATTCGGCGAACCGTACGGGTGTCCGCTCCGGCGCGCTGAATGTCGATGCGAGCCCGAGCCCCATCGTGGCGGTCAGCGCCACGCCGAGCGCGACAGCGACGAACGCGCCGAGAAGGCCGGCCCAGCGGGTGCGGAGGGAGGCCAGGAACATCATCGGCCACCCGCGAACATCGACTTGCCACGCACGATCAGTGACGCGTCACGCGTGATCGTCGGTTTGCTACGCGCGTTCGGTGACGCGTCACGCGCGATCATCGACTTGCCACCCGCGTTCGGTGACTCGGCACCCGGGACCGTCGACTCGTCGCGCGCGATCACGGAAGTGCCGCCGCCCGTTTCGAGTCCCGCCATCCGCCGGGCCACCTCCCCCGCATCCGGCGCGAGCACCTCATCGGCCACCCGTCCGTCCACCAGGAACACCACCCGGTCCGCGTGCGCCGCCGCCACGGGATCATGTGTGACCATCACCGTGGTCTGTCCTTCGCCGTCGACCAACTCCCGCAAGAGCAGCAGTACTTCGCGGCTGGTCGTCGTATCAAGGGCGCCGGTCGGCTCGTCACCGAAGAGGACCGCGGGCCGTGTGACCAGTGCCCGCGCCAACGCCACCCGCTGCTGCTGACCGCCCGAAAGCTCCCCCGGCCGATGCCGGGCGCGGTCGCCGAGGCCCACCCGGGCCAACGCATCGCGCACCTCCGTACGCGAGGGTCTGCGTCCCGCGAGCCGCAGTGGCAGGGCGACGTTCTGGGCGGCGGTCAGTGACGGAAGGAGGTTGAAGGACTGGAAGACGAAGCCGATGCGGTCCCTGCGCAGCAGGGTCAGCCGCCGCTCGCTCAGCCCGGTCAGCTCCGTTCCGCCCACCTCGACCGTTCCGGACGTCGGCCGGTCGAGACCGGCGGCGCACTGCAGCAGCGTCGACTTGCCGGAGCCTGACGGCCCCATGATCGCGGTGAAGGTCCCGGCGCGTATCGCGAGGTCGACGCCGTCGAGGGCGGTCACATCGCGGTATTGGCGGCGGAGGGCGGTGAGCCGTACGGCAGTTGAGACGGCAGCTGGGGTCATGCCTCAACCCAACCGCCCGTGACCCCGCCGGGCACGACCACTGGGGGGCGTCCTGGGGGTAGGGCCAGCCATACCCTTGACGTATGGATCCGGTGACCGAGGTGATCGACAAGGCGTTCGCGGCAGCGTTGTACGCGGACGGCGACGAGGGGCTCGACACCGGCGCGTCCCTCCTCGCGGCGGCCCCCGATGCCGACGCGGAGCTCTGGCGCAGGGGTGAGGAGCTGGTGCGTCGCGCGTGGGAGCGGGGCTGGCAGCCCGCGGACGTCATACGCATGGTCGGCCGCGCCCAGGACGACGCCGCCCACGGGATCGACCGGACCCATCTGACGCAGCTGGCCGCCGAGGTGATCAGTACGCAGACCAGGGGGTACGGCGACACGTTCCCGCCTCGCTGGCAGGCGCAGCTGGCCGAGCTCGGCCCCCACCAGGGCGGCCCGAAGCCGGATCGTTTCTCCCAGGCCACCACCGCCCTCGCCCTCTACCGCCTTCTCCTGCGCCTCCCCGCGATCGAGCCGGTGGGCCCCGCCCCCGGCACTCCGCTCCACGCGCCGCCGCCTCCCGGCCACGAAGAGCCCCGCATCCTCACCCGCATCCGTGCACTCCTGGCGAAGGCCGAGGCCACCGGTTTCCCCGAGGAGGCGGAGGCGCTCACCGCCAAGGCGCAGGAGCTGATGGCCAGGCACACCATCGACGAGGCGCTGCTCGCGTCCCGTACCCATGCCAAGGACACTCCGGGTGCCTGCCGCATCGGCGTGGACGCTCCGTACGAGACGGCGAAGGCGATCCTCCTGGACGCGGTGGCCACCGCGAACCGCTGCCGCGCGGTGTGGAACGAGGCGTACGGCTTCTCGACCGTCGTCGGCTTCGAGCCCGACCTGGAGGTGGTCGAGCTTCTCCATACCTCCCTCCTCGTGCAGGGCACGGCTGCGATGACGAAGGCCGAGGCGGGGCAGCGGGCGGGTGGCCGGAAGCGTACGAAGACGTTCCGGCAGGCGTTCCTCCTTGCGTACGCGAACCGTCTCGGGGCGCGCCTTGCCGCGGCGGCAGGTGACGTCGCCGTGGAGTCCCCGGACGCGGGGGAGCTGCTGCCCGTTCTGGCCGCCCGGGATGTGGCCGTCACGTCCCATGCCGAGCGGATGTTCCCGGAGACCACCACTACCCGGGTGCGGGGCGCTACGGACCATGAGGGCTGGGCCCATGGGACTGCGGCGGCGGATGAGGCACACGTGGGGCCTGGGCGGCGCCGCCTCGCCTGAGGGGGTGCGGGTTCGGGTGCTCTGGGTGCTCTAGGTGCTCAGGGCGCCCTGGGTGTTCCGGGTGCCCCGGAGTCTCGCCCGGCCGAACGGGCCTTCCGCGTCCAGCCGCCCGACACCCCCGCAGTTTTGCCTGAACGAACAGGCCTTCCCGCCACCCGCCCGCGCCCGATTGCCCCGTATCGACTCGTTGGCGAGCAGGCGAAGGGCAAGCGCCCCACGCACCGGCGGGGACCGCCCCGGTCATAGCGCAGCTAAGCCCGATATGCCCCGTATCATCACAGAGTGACCTGGCTTCGAGCGCTGAAGGAGACCACCCGCTCGGGGTTGACCGTCGAGCGGAAGCGCCTCGAACCCCTCATCGCTCTGCGGGGCGCCGTCGGCCTTGCCATCATCATCGGCGTAAGCCTCACCCTCTTCGGCCCGGCCGTGGCCGCCAGCTCTGCTTTCGGGGCCTTCCAGGCCGCCATCGCCACCTTCCAGCGCAGCTGGCGCCCCCGCCCGGAACTGGCCCTGGCCTCCGGCACGAGCCTCGCCATCTCCACCTTTCTCGGCTACCTCACCGGCTCCCACACCCTCCTCTTCCTCGCCCTCCTCGCCCTCTGGACCTTCCTCTCCGGCCTGAGCTGGGCCGCGGGCCCGACCATCGGCATCATCGCCTCGTCCAACGTCGCGATCATGCTGGTCACGGTCACCCTCCCCGGTTCCCTGGCCGCTGCCGCGGGCCACGCCGCGATGATGGTGGTGGGCGGTGCGGTGCAGGCCGCCCTCGTGGTCCTGTTCCCCGTACGCAGATGGGGCGCCCACAGAGACGCCCTCGCCGACGCGCTCGCCGCCGAGGCCGACTACGCCCGCCGCCTGCGCCACGACCCCCACGCCGACTTCGACCCGGAACCCCTGATGGCGGCCCGCGACGCGGCGACCGTCACCCCGCGTCAGGCCCGCACCCGCCCCGCCGAGCTCCACGGCGCGCGCGGCATCGCGGAACGCATCCGCCCGGTGCTCGCCTCCCTGGCCGACCCGGCGGTGGGCGTACCGGAAGAGGGCCCCGAGCGCGACCGCGTGCGCGAGATCCTGGCCGCGGCAGGCTCGATCCTGGACGCGGCGGCCAGGGCGATCCGGCAGGGCGAACCGGTGAAGATCCCACCCGCGGCCGTGGCCACCCTCCAGACCCCGGACACCGGAGCGATCCTCACGGGCCCGGCACAGAGAGCGGCGAAACGCCTGGCGGCACTACTGCGCGACGTAGTCGAAACAGCGGGCAAGCCCCCCGACAAGGCCGCCGCCCTCACCGCCACAGCGACAGCCACCAGCTCAAAGACCAAGACCAAGACCGCAGGAGCAACGGCGACGACAGCGACGACGGCAGCAACGGCGGCGACGACGGAAACCACCACCCCCACCCCCCTCCTCCGCCCCACCTTCCCCGCCCTGTTCCCCGCTGCCCTCCGCGCCATGAGGGCCGAACTCCGCCGCCGCCACGAATCCCCCATCACCCGGCACGCGATCCGCGTCACCGCGGTGGCCGCCGCCGGTTACCTCCTGGGCACCTGGCTCCCCCTCGGCCACGGCTACTGGGCCCCCATGGCCTCCGTCATGATCATGCGGCCGGACTTCTCGCAGACGTACTCCCGCGCGGTGGCCCGTTTCGGCGGCACCCTCGTGGGTGTCGCCCTGGCCACGGGCCTGGTGCAGCTGGCGAGCCCCGGCACCGAGCTCTCCGCGGCGCTCGCCGTGCTCTGCGCCGGAATGATGTACCTGCTGATGCGCACGGGCCAGGTCGCGGCCCAGGCCTGCGTGGCCGCGTACGTCGTGTTCCTGCTCGGCATGGGCGGCGAGCAGTGGACGCAGACCGTGCCGGAGCGCGTCGGCCTCACCCTCCTCGGCGGTGTCCTCGCGATGATCGCGTACGCCGTGTACCCGGCATGGGAGACCCCGCGGCTGCGCAACCGCCTGGCCGGATGGCTGGTGGCGGACGGCCGCTACGCCGCAGCCGTCGTCAGCCGCTACGCAGACCCCGGCGGAAGCTCCTGCCCGGATGTCCGCGCGGCGCTCCTGGCCGCCCGCGACGCCCGTATCGCCTGGCAGGAAGCCGTCGCCCGCGCCAAGCACGAACCGGTACGCCACCGCGGACTCTCCCGTGCCGCGGCGGCCGACGCCGAGGAGGCCCTTGCCCATTTCGGCCGCGTGGCCATGCTGATGGAGGCCCACCTCCCGGACCGTGACGCGACCCCCGTCCCCGCGGCCGAGCGCCTCGCGGAAGCCCTGCGCAAGTCGACGGAGGACGGCGCGAAGGCGGTACGCGAACGCCGCGTCCCGAAGTGGGAAGCCGTACGCAAGGTCCTCGACGAGTGGGACGGCGAGGGCGTGCCCGACCGGGTCGTACGCAGAGGAGCGGCCCTCCTCCTCGCGACCCTCCAGGAACTGTCGGACGCCCTGGACACCGCACCGCCGCCCATGCTGGTGGACGGCTCAGAAACAGGCGCACAGACGGACACCGGCGACGCACAGACGGACACCGGCGACGCGCAGAAAGACACCAGCGACGCGCAGAAAGACACAGACGACGCGCAGACAGACAGCGGGCCGCAGGACCCCGAACAAGGTCCCACGGCCCGCTAGTCGTACAACGCCCCGGAGGGAGTCGGGGAGTCGGGGAGGCTCAGGACTGCGGAAGCCCCGCCGTAGGCAGACCCTCCGGCAGCTTTCCGCCCTCGGTCCTCCTGAACTGGTCCTTGCCCGCGCCCTGCCAAGAGACTGTCATCGACGTCTTGTCGACCGAATCGACCGTGCCCTCGGTACGATCCGATTCACCCTTGGCGCACTTGAGGCTGATCTTCTCGCCGCCGGCGGTCCCGCTGCACAGGACGTTCTCGCCGAGCAGCGTCGCCTGCTTCCCGGCGATGACCAGCGCGAGCGGATTCCCGTCGGCGGTGGCGACCCAACTGCCCTCGGAGTCGACGCCCTTGGCCCCGGAAGAACCGCCCTCGTCCGGTGTACCGGACCCGTCGGATCCGCCGGATCCGTCAGACCCATCGGCCCCGGCGGAGGACCCCGCCGAGCTCTTGTCCTTGCCCTCGTCCCCACTGTCGCCGCCGTCACTGCTGCAACCGGTCAGGACAAGGGCGGCGACAAGACCCGCAGCCGCGGCACCGATACGTACGTTCCGGACGTGCATGCGCACTGAAGTCCCCCTACATGAAGCTGTACGACGCTCGAATCAGGTCGATGAATCGCGCGCCAAGCTACCAGGACGACTTGCGCACCCCGGGGAGGAATCCGGCGTGCGCTTGGTCACGCAGCTTCACCCTGGAGAGGCCGAACTTCCCCACGTAACCGCGTGGGCGACCGTCGACGCTGTCCCGGTTGCGTACGCGGGTCGCGCTCGCGTCACGCGGCTGCCGGGCCAACTCGGCCTGGGCGGCGATTCGTTCGGCATCGGCCGTGCCGGGCCTGCGGAGGATTTCCTTCAGCTCGGCCCGCCGCGCGGCGTACCGGGCGACGATCTCGCGCCGCTTCTCGTTCTTCGCGATCTTGCTCTTCTTGGCCATCAGACCCTCACTCCACGCGCACGGATCCTGGCGACGGCGGCCTCGATGCCGATGGAGTCGACGGTCTTGATGCCCTTGGCGCTGAGCCGCAGCCGTACGTGGCGGCCCTCGCTCGGCAGCCAGTAGCGCTTGCGCTGGACGTTGATGTCGAACCGGCGTGACGTGCGCCGGTGCGAATGGGAGATCTGGTTGCCGAAGCCCGGCGTGGCGCCGGTCAGCTGGCAGTGGGCGGACAAGGTGACGCACCTCTCGGTCGTGGGGACGAGATCCCCTGCGGAACCGTTTTGAAAACGGGATTCATTTTCATACACTAGCCCCATGGCTCGCAACGAACTCCGCCCCGTCATCAAGCTCCGGTCCACAGCCGGCACCGGCTACACGTACGTGACCCGCAAGAACCGCCGTAACGACCCCGACCGCGTGACGCTGCGCAAGTACGACCCGGTCGTCGGCCGGCACGTCGACTTCCGAGAGGAGCGCTGACCGCGATGCGCAAGGACATCCACCCGCCGTACGGCCCCGTCGTCTTCCGCGACAAGTCCGCCGGCTTCGCCTTCCTCACCCGCTCCACCGCGACCAGCGAGAAGACGGTCGAGTGGGATGACGGGCGCACCTACCCCGTCATCGACGTCGAGGTCTCCTCCGCGAGCCACCCCTTCTACACGGGCACGGCCAAGGTCCTGGACACCGCGGGCCGCGTGGAGCGCTTCGAGCGCCGATACGGCGCGCGATGAACCCCACGGAGACGGACATGGACATCGCGATCGTCGGCGGTCTGCACTCCGACGCCCGCAAGGAGGCCGTCGAGCGGCTCCTCAGCACCGTCCCGGGGAGCGTGGCGCTCCATCACGACCTGGCGACGGCCGTGCACGGCACCGTCGTACGTACGGTGCGCGATGCCACCGGAGTGCTCTCCACCGGTGAAGCGCCGCTGGTCAACGACTGTGCGTGCTGCGCCCTGCGCGAGGACCTGGTGCCCGAGCTCGAACGGCTCGCGGACTCCGGTCTCACGCGGCTCGCGGTCGTCGAGCTGTGGGACTCCGTCGAGCCCAAGGCGATGGCCGAGGTGATCACGGCGCACGTGCGCGAGGGGCTGCGGCTGAGCGGCGTGATCACGGCCGTCGACCCCGCGCTCCTCCTGCCGTACCTCGGCAACGGCGACGACCTGATGGAGGCCGGTCTCGCCGCTGCCGCCACGGATCAGCGCACGGTCGCCGACACCTGGGCCCGCCAGCTCGAGTACGCCCCCGTGCTCGCCGTCGCGGACTCTCCCGAAGCCGACGACGAGGACCGCGCGCTCCTCGCCCAGCTCCACCCGACTGCCCGTCAGGTCCCGATCAGCGGTCATGGGGACCTGGCGGGCGCCGCGCTCGCCGGATTCGACGTCGAGGCGGCCGCCGCCGCCCAGCATCCGTCCTGCGCGCTGCTGCCGACCGACGCGGACGAGGCGGGGGTCGCCACCCTCGTATGGCACCGGGAACGGCCCTTCCACCCGGAGCGGCTCTACCAGGCGCTCGAGGACCTGACCTGCGCGGCGGCCCGCAGCCGCGGCCGGTTCTGGCTGGCCGACCACCCGGACACGCTGCTCGGCTGGGACGCGGCGGGCGGTGCGCTGTGCGTGGAGAGCGCGGGGCCGTGGCTGGCCTCGCTGCCGGACGCCGCGTGGGAGATGGTGCCGCCGGTGCGGCGGGCCGCGGCTGCCATCGACTGGCATCCGGAGCACGGCGACTGCTGCCAGCACCTGGTCTTCACCTCGCCGGGCCTGGACCGCGAGGGCCTCGAAGAGGTCCTTGAATCCTGCCTCCTGACGGACGAGGAGTACGCCGCGGGGCGCGACGCCTGGAAGCACTTGCCCCCTGCCTTCGACACCCTCCTGGAGGTCTGAAATGTCCCCCCGCAAGCCTTCCCCACGCGTCCAGAAGCCGCGGCCCAACCCGCTGGATCAAGCGAAGATCACGTACATCGACTACAAGGACACGGAGTTGCTGCGCAAGTTCATCTCGGACCGGGGAAAGATCCGCTCACGGCGGGTCACCCGGGTCAGCGCCCAGCAGCAGCGACTCCTTGCCCGCGCGATCAAGAATGCGAGGGAGATGGCGTTGCTGCCGTACGGCTCGGCCCGCTGAAGCGTGCCGTCCCGAGAGACAGATCAGTAGGACGTCCCTGTTCACTCCACGGGGGACGTCCTACTTCTCGTTGTGCGGGCGCAGGACCAGATCCATCCGGCCCATTACCTGAACGTTGGAACACAAAGGGCGCGGTGTGCGTCCTTTCTTAGTACGTGAGCTATGTACGCGAGCCAAGTGCGCGAGCCAAGTGCGCGAGCTAAGTACGCGAACTTGGTGCGCCTACTTGGCTGGCTGGCTCGCGAAGCTTCGACCCAAAGGACACGCTCGACGACCCGTCCGACGACCCGTTCGCATGTCATGCGGGGACCTGGGCAGGTGCTGCCCGGGATGCTGACAGAACTGTAATCAAGGGAACACCCGGCGTGCACGTGCATCTGCCCATGCATCGGCATGTGAACACAGCTATGATCCGAGACAGTTGACCACTGCATCTAAGGCCACCACATCAGGCACTGCACCATCGGGGAGCGACTGTGCACCACGTGTTTAACGGCATGGCCGCCACGGAGCTTCACGGGGTGGTCTGGCAGAAGAGCAGTCACAGCAACTCGCAGGGAGCCTGCGTGGAGTTCGCGAAACTGCCGGGCGGCGACGTCGCCGTACGCAACTCGCGGTTCCCCGACGGTCCGGCGCTCGTCTACACGCGCGCCGAGATAGAGGCGATGCTGCTCGGGATGAAGGACGGGGATTTCGACCACCTGATAGGTGGTTGACGCCCGACGGCAGTTGGCCTGCCCCGCTGCTAAGCCAGCTGGAACAACGCCCACACGACCTTGCCCCGCAGCGCGCCCGCGAGCGGGTGCCAGCCCCAGCTGTCGCTGAACGAGTCCACCAGGAACAGACCGCGGCCCGACTCGGCGGAGAAGTCGTCGTCCGTCTCGCGTGCGACCGGACTGTCGTCACTGGGGTCGCGCACCGCGCACACCAGACGCGAGGTCCAGCGCATCAAGTGCAGCCGCACCGGCGGGCCCTGATTGCGCGGAGTGTCCGACGGCAGGGCATGCCGCAGGGCGTTGGTGACCAGTTCGGAGACGACGAGGGCGGTGTCGTCGAAGCGCTCTTCCAGTTCCCACTGGCACAGCGTCGAGCGGGTGAACTGCCGTGCGCTGCTCACCGCTTCATAGCGGGCGGGCAGGGAACAGGACGCCGCGCTGGAGACCGCTGAGGGGTCGAGTGGGGGAAGCCCCTGCCGTAACGGCTCGAGCATGGTTGATCCATTCGTCCCCATGCGAGGCACTCCCCGGTTTCGCGGTACATAGCGATGGAGCGGTGGTGCGGTGCAGCAGTGGTGCGGATCGAGCGGTGGTGCAAGTGGCGCAAGTGGTGCTGATGGTGCGGTCGGTCAGCAACGCCGCGTCGCATCGTTACAGCTCGTTCGGATCGATACAGCTCGGTCCGACGGTGATACAGCAACGTCGTGCAGGCCATGGTTCCGAATGCGTACAGCAGATGCAAGGGCAGATGCACGTGCACGCGCCGGACTTGCTAGTTCCCGTGCTACTTCTTGCCCATTTCTTCCTACGACTTCTTGTGGAGGACTTCCGAACTCTTTCCGTTTCTGTAACCGAACGAGTACCCCCTGAAGCGTTTAATGGCAGACTGCTGGCTTCCAAGTGATGGGGAGGGTTGAGCGAAGTGACCGCAGGGGAGTCGAGCGGCTCGGTCGTACGGCGCATGCTCCTTGGCTCGCAACTCAGGCGCCTGAGGGAATCGCGCGGCATTACCCGTGAAGCGGCCGGCTACTCGATCCGCGCATCCGAATCGAAGATCAGCCGCATGGAGTTGGGACGGGTGAGCTTCAAGTCCAGGGACGTCGAGGACCTGTTGACGCTGTACGGCGTCACCGACGATGCCGAGCGGGTCGCGCTGCTCTCGCTCGCCAGAGAGGCCAACCTCACGGGCTGGTGGCACAGTTATTCGGATGTCCTGCCCGGCTGGTTCCAAACATACGTGGGGCTCGAAGGCGCCGCCTCGCTCATCCGCGTCTACGAAGTCCAGTTCGTCAACGGCCTGTTGCAGACCGAGGCGTACGCGCACGCGGTCGTCTCGCGCGGCATGAAGGACGCGAGCAAGGCCGACATCGAGCGCCGCGTCGCCCTGCGCCTCGAACGCCAGAAGCTGCTCATCTCCGAGCGCGCGCCCGGCTTCCACTGTGTACTCGACGAAGCCGCGCTCCGACGTCCTTATGGAGACCGGGAAGTGATGCGCGGTCAGATTCAGCATCTGATCGACATCTCGGAACGGCCGAATGTCACCCTTCAGATCATGCCGTTCAGCTTCGGTGGGCACTCGGGCGAGAGCGGAGCGTTCACCATGCTGCGCTTCCCGGAATCGGACCTCTCGGACGTCGTGTACGTGGAACAGCTGACGGGAGCCCTGTACCTCGACAAGGCCGAGGAAGTCGGCCAGTACGAGCGGGTGGTCGGCGAGCTGCAGAGCGACAGCCCTAATCCGGCCGATAGTCGCGACCTTCTCCGTGGGCTGCTCCAACTCATCTGAGACGTCAGTACGATGACGAGAATTCTGATGTCTGCACAGACTGCGGCAAGGGGTCTCATGTCCTTCTTCACTGACCTGGCTCACCAATACATCGACGGTGAGTGGAAGGCCGGTACCGGCTCCTGGGACATCATCAACTTCAATCCGTACAACGGAGAGAAGCTGGCGTCGATCACCGTGGCGACGGCGGACGAGGTGGACCAGGCCTACCGAGCGGCCGACCGCGCGCAGAAGGAGTGGGGCAGGACCAGCCCTTACTCCCGCCGCGGAGTCTTCGAGCGTGCCCTGCGCATCATCGAGGACCGTGAGGAAGAGATAGCCGAGGCCATCGTCGCCGAGCTGGGCGGCACCCGGGTCAAGGCCGCCTTCGAGATCCACCTCACCAAGGAATTCCTGCGCGAGGCGGTCAACTTCGCGCTGCTTCCCGAGGGCCGCATCCTGCCGTCGCCCGGCGAGGGCAAGGAGAACCGTCTCTTCCGTGAGCCGGTGGGCGTGGTCGGGGTCATCAGCCCCTTCAACTTCCCGCTCCTCCTCTCCACCAAGACGATCGCCCCGGCGATCGCCCTCGGCAACGCGGTGGTGCTCAAGCCCCACCAGAACGCGCCGGTGACGGGCGGTGGCCTCCTTGCGAAGGTGTTCGAGGACGCGGGCCTTCCGGCCGGCGTGCTCAACGTGGTCGTCACCGACATCGCCGAGATCGGTGACGCGTTCATCGAGCACCCGGTGCCCAGCGTCATCTCCTTCACCGGCTCCGACCGCGTGGGCCGCCATGTCGCCACGGTCTGCGCCTCGCAGTTCAAGCGGTCGATCCTGGAACTCGGCGGCAACAGCGCCCTTGTCGTCCTGGACGACGCGGACGTCGACTACGCCGTGGACGCGGCGGTCTTCAGCCGCTTCGTGCACCAGGGCCAGGTCTGCATGGCCGCCAACCGCATCCTCGTGGACCGGTCCCTCGAGGCGGAGTTCACCGAGAAGTTCGTCGCCAAGATCGCGTCCCTGAATGTCGGCGACCCGGCGGACCCGGCGACCCACATCGGCCCGCTGATCAACTCCTCGCAGGCGGACGCGGTGACGAAGGTCGTCGACCAGGCGGTGGCCGGGGGCGCGAAGGCCCTCCTGCACGGCCGCACCAAGGGCAACCTGGTGGCGCCCACCGTCCTGACGGACCTGCCCGCCGACTCCCCGGCCCTGCGCCAGGAGATCTTCGGTCCGGTGGCGCTGGTCATGCCCTTCGACGGCGAGGAAGACGCCGTACGCATCACCAACGACACCCCGTACGGGCTCAGCGGCGCCGTCCACACCGCCGATGTCGAGCGCGGCGTGCGGTTCGCGCGGCGGATCAACAGCGGCATGTTCCACGTGAACGACGGCACCGTGCACGACGAGCCGATCGTGCCCTTCGGCGGCGAGAAGCACTCGGGCATCGGACGCCTCAACGGCGAGTCGACGGTGGAGGCGTTCACCACGCAGAAGTGGATCTCGGTGCAGCACGGACGCTCCCAGTTCCCCTTCTGAGCCTCCCGGACTCTCCCCGCCTCTCCGGACCCTTGCGGACAGAAGCTGACCGCAAGGGTCCGTAACGTCAGCGGTGTCGAAAAGCCGGAGAGCCGGAAAGCCCGGCAGGCTCCAGAGGCTCGGAGAGGCGGACCCCATGGTCACCCACGTCAACGCAGAGGCCCCCGGCGACGAGCGCGGCGCGCTGCTCGCCTTCCTCGACGCCGAGCGCGGCGGCATCCGGCGTGCCCTGCTCGGCCTGACCGACGAGCAGGCGGCCACCAAGCCGAGCGCCAGCGAGCTCTCGCTCTCCGGGCTGCTCAAGCATGTCGCGGAGGTCGAGGAGAGCTGGATCTCGCGGGCGAAGGGCGTCGATCCCGCGGTCGAGCGCACCGAGGCGAACTGGGACGAGTGCTTCCGCCTTGTCGGGGGCGAGGCGGTCGAGTCGGTCCTCGCGTACTGGGGTCAAGTGGCCGACCGTACCGAGGAGTTCATCCGCTCCCTGTCGACGCTCGACGAGACCTTCGCGCTCCCCGATCAGCCGTGGTTCCCGAAGGAGGACGTGTCGATGCGGTGGGTGCTGCTCCGCCTGATCTCCGAGATGTCCCGGCACTCGGGCCACGCCGACATCATCCGCGAGTCCCTCGACGGCAAGACGGCCTTCGAGCTGGTGGCCCTGGAGCGCGGCGAGAGCTGGGGTTAGGCCTGGTCCTGGGCCTGGTCCTGGGCCTGGGGCTGAAGCTCCTCGCCCAGCTGCGCGGCCATCTCCGCCCGCAGGGCGTGCAGCTCCTGGAGCTGTACGGGGGTGGGGGTGCCGTCGGCCGCGAGCGCGCGGTCGATGATGCGGAGGGCCGCGGCGTGGTCCTGCTTGGACTCGCCGAGGAGGGTGGCCTGGTGCAGGGCGCGCGCGTACCTCTCCCTCGGCACCGGCGCGTGCTCGAAGGAATCGGCGATGGGCTGCCCGATGCGGACGCAGTTGCCCGCCGGGTCCGTCATCAGGAACTGCCGCACCCCGTAACTCATGTCCTTCACGGTGCCTATCCGGGGCAGGCCGCGGGTCGGTATCCGCCCGAGCGTCTCCCGGAGTCCGGCCCGGAAGGCCTCGTGGAGGGTGTCCACGTCGTCGGTCACGACGTAACAGGTGCTGTAGGAGGCCTGTGGGTCGTATCCCTTGATCCGGAAGAACTGCAGCTCCATGTCGCCGCGCCGGACCACGGCGTACGGATTGGGTGCCTTCTGGTAGAAGGTCACCTCGAAGCCCAGGGCTTTGTAGAAGTCGAGGGTCTCGTCGAGTTCGTGGCAGGGGAACAGGGGGATCATTGTCTCGGCCATACCGACTACTCTAATCAAAGTTGATTAGAAGGAGGTGGCTTTTATGTCGGCGATCCGACTCCTCGTCCTCGGCGCCGTCCGTCAGCACGGACGGGCCCACGGCTATCAGGTGCGCAACGACCTGGAGTACTGGGGCGCCCATGAGTGGTCCAACGCGAAGCCCGGCTCGATCTACCACGCGCTGAAACAGATGGCCAAGCAAGGCCTGCTGCTCGCGCACGAGATCGCCCCGTCGACGGCGGGCGGCCCGCCGCGCACGGAGTACGAGATCACGGAGGCGGGCACCGGGGAGTTCCTGGACCTGCTCCGGTCCAACCTGGTCTCGTACGACCAGCGGCCGGACATGCTCACGGCGGCCATCGGGTTCATCGTCGAACTGCCCCGCGACGAGGTGATCGATCTGCTGAAGCAGCGGGTGCGGAGCATCGAGGACTGGCGCGGGTCCGTCACGGAGCACTACATCCCCGAGGACGGCCCGGAGCAGCTCGGGCACATCGGCGAGATCATGAACTACTGGGTGCACACGGCCGACGGGGGCGTGGAGTGGGCGCACGGCCTGATCCGGCGGATCGAGGGCGGGGCGTACACGTTCGCGGGGGAGGGTGATCCGTTCGTGGGGGTCCTCGCCGAGGGGGAGGAGAACCCGTATGCGACCGGGGAACCGCACGCGGAGGATGACCACTGAGGCGACCACTGACGCGATCGCTGATCAAGCGGTACGGCCACTGATCAAGTTTGACTAAAGCTGGATTCGGGGATACCTTCCTTCGCGTCGCCTCTGTAGTCAAGTTTGATTACAGAGATACAGGGCGGCAGCGGCTCGGAGGGGAGACGGATGACGGACGCGATCGTCGTCGAGGGCGCACGGAAGAGGTACGGCGAGAAGTGGGCGCTCGACGGTCTCGACCTGGCGGTCGGGCGCGGCACGGTGCACGGCGTGCTCGGCCCGAACGGCGCGGGCAAGACCACCGCGGTGCGGGTGCTCGCCACACTGCTGCGGGCGGACGAGGGACGGGTGGAGGTCGCCGGGTACGACGTGCGGCGCCAACCGGACGAGGTGCGCAAACGCATCGGACTGCTCGGCCAGCACGCGGCCCTGGACGAGGAGTTGAGCGGGCGGCAGAACCTGGACATGTTCGGGCGGCTCCACCACCTGGGTGCCCGGCGCGCGGGCGTGCGGGCCGATGAGCTCCTGGAGCGATTCGGGCTCGGGGACACCGGGCGCAAGGCGGTCAAGCAGTACAGCGGCGGCATGCGGCGCCGCCTCGACCTCGCCGCCTCGCTCATCACGGAACCCGCTGTGCTGTTCCTCGACGAGCCGACGACGGGCCTCGACCCGAGGGGCCGCACGGAGGTCTGGGACGCGGTGCGCTCACTGGTCGACGGCGGTACGACGGTGCTGCTCACCACGCAGTACCTCGAAGAGGCGGACCAGCTCGCCCACCGCATCTCGGTGATCGACAGGGGCCGGGTCATCGCGGACGGCACGGCGGACGAGCTGAAGTCGAAGACCGGCGGTGACCGGATCGACGTGGTGGTGCGGGACGCGGCCCAACTGGAGCTCGTGGCACGCCTGCTGCCCGGCGAGGCCACGCTGGACGCGGACCGGCGCCTGGCCAGCGCACCGGTGACGGACCGGATGGAGGCGCTCACCGAGGTCGTACAGGCCCTGCGGGACGCCGGTGTCGAGGCGGAGGACATCGCGGTGCGCAGGCCGACCCTGGACGAGGTGTTCCTGCGCCTGACGGGCCCCGCGGAGGACCGGACGGGCCGTGCCGAGGATCAGGAACGTACGAAGGAGACCGTGTGAGCACGATGACGACCAGTCCCGCGCCGGTGGCCGGCGGCAGGCCCGTCAAGTGGGCCGCGGTCGACTCCTGGACCATGACGCGCCGCGAACTCGCGCACTGGGCGCGGCAGCCCGTGCAGGTACTCGTCGGCCTGGTCTTCCCGGTGATGCTCCTTCTGATGTTCAACTACCTGATCGGCGGCGGAAAGGGCATCGCGGGCGACTACGCCGAGTTCCTGGTGCCCGGCATGTTCGCGCTGACCATGGCCTTCGGCCTCGACGCGACGATGGTCGCCGTCACGCAGGACCTCAACAAGGGCGTGGTCGACCGCTTCAGGTCCATGCCGATGACCAACGGGGCGGTCCTGGTGGGACGTTCGGTCGCGGACATGCTCCAGTCGCTCGCCTCGCTCCTCGTCATGATCGGCGTCGGGCTCGCGATCGGCTGGCGCTGGCACGGCTCGCTCGGTGCGGCCGTCGGCGCGGTCGGCCTGCTGCTCCTGCTGCGGTTCGCGATGCTGTGGATCGGCATCTACCTGGCCATGGTCGCGGGCAGGCCGGAGCTCGTCGTGACCGTGCAGATCCTGGTCTGGCCGGTCGGCTTCCTCTCCAACGCCTTCACGGTCCCGCAGAACATGCCGGGCTGGCTCGGCGCCACGGTCGAGTGGAACCCGATGTCGGCGACGGCCACGGCGGTACGCGACCTGTTCGGCAACGACCCCGGGGTGGTCGGCACTTCGTGGGCCGCCGAGCACGCGGGTCTGATGGCCGTGGTGTGGCCCGTGGTCCTTGTGGGGGCGTTCTTGCCGCTGGCGGTGCGGAGGTTCGGGGCGCTCAGTAAGTAATGACGCCACTGGGGCCCAGGGCCTCAGTGGTGGAACCCCGTCGCCGCGTCCTTGTCCCGGGTCATCGGGTGCGGCTGGTGGCGCAGTTCGGGCAGCAGGCTGCTCAGATCCGCCAGGAAGAGCTCCGCGAGGTCCGCCGTGAAGCCGTTGCGGCAGACCACGCGGAGGACCGCCAGATCCTCGCGATGGGCCGGGAAGGTGTACGCGGGCACCAGCCAGCCCCGCTCGCGAAGCCGCCGGGACACGTCGAAGACGTCGTACGCCTTCACGTCCTCCAGCGTCGTGAACGCGAACACCGGCAGCTCGTCGCCCCGGGTGATCAGCCGGAAGTCGCCAAGCGCCTCGATGCGTTCCGCGAGGCCGCGGGCGACGTTCCGTGCGGCCTGCTGGACGGCGCGGTAGCCCTCGCGGCCCAGGCGCAGGAACGTGTAGTACTGCGCGACGACCTGCGCGCCGGGCCGGGAGAAGTTCAGCGCGAACGTCGGCATGTCACCGCCGAGGTAGTTCACCCGGAAGACCAGCTCCTCCGGCAGCGCCTCCGCGTCCCGCCACAGCGCCCAGCCGACACCCGGATAGACCAGGCCGTACTTGTGGCCCGACGTGTTGATCGACGCCACCCTCGGAAGGCGGAAGTCCCACTCCAGGTCCTCGTCGAGGAAGGGCGCCACCATCGCGCCGGACGCGCCGTCGACGTGCACGGGGATGTCGAGCCCTGTGTGCTCCTGGAGGTCGTCGAGGGCCGCGCAGAGCTCGGCCACCGGCTCGTACGACCCGTCGAACGTGGAGCCGAGCACGGCCACGACACCGATCGTGTTCTCGTCGCAGAGCTCGGCGGCGGCCGCCGGGTCGAGGTGGAACCGGTCACCCTCCATGGGGACCTGGCGCGCCTCGACCTCCCAGAAGTTGCAGAACTTCTCCCAGCAGACCTGGACGTTGACGCCCATGACGAGGTTGGGGCGCGCGGTGGGCGACGGATAGCGGTCGATGTTCCGCTTGGCATTGGTCCAGCGGCGCTTGAGCGCCATCCCGGCGAGCATGCACGCCTCGCTCGACCCGGTCGTCGAACAGCCGACGGCGCCCGTCGGGTCCGGCGCGTGCCACAGGTCGGCGAGCATGGCCACACAGCGCCGCTCCAGCTCGGCGGTGTGCGGATACTCGTCCTTGTCGATCATGTTCTTGTCCCGGCACTCGGCCATGAGGACGCCGGCCTGCGGCTCCATCCACGTCGTGACGAAGGTCGCGAGGTTGAGGCGTGAGTTGCCGTCCAGCATCAGCTCGTCGTGCACCAGCTGGTACGCGGTCATGGGCGGCAGCGGCCCGTCGGGGAGGTGGTGCCTGGGCGGCGCCTCGGTCATGCCGCTGACCGGGTTGGCCTCCCCGTAGAAGGGGTTCACCGAGAGGGTGCGCTCGGTCGGCTGATCGGGGCCGGGGTGTTGGCGGGGCATGGGCGGTCTCCTCGTGGCTGAGGTTTTCTGTCCCTGTGTGTCCCTGTCCGTTCCTGTCTGGCTCTGTCCTTGCTGACGCGCACTCCGTGCCTGCTCCGTACTTACTGCGTACCTGCTGGCGAGAATATGGCCGGTCGCCGGGATCTGCACTTGCACCTCACGTGGCGTGAGGAATCAGGCTGAAACGCGTACCGAGAGAGAGGGCGGGAGCCATGAGCTACTCCGTGGGGCAGGTCGCCGGTTTCGCCGGAGTGACGGTGCGCACGCTGCACCACTACGACGAGATCGGCCTGCTCGTGCCCAGCGAGCGCAGCCACGCGGGCCACCGGCGCTACAGCGACGGAGACCTGGACAGGCTGCAGCAGATCCTGTTCTACCGGGAGCTCGGCTTCCCCCTCGACGAGGTGGCGGCCCTCCTGGACGACCCGGATGCGGACCCGCGCGCGCACCTGCGCCGCCAGCACGAGCTGCTGACCGCCCGGATCACGAAGCTCCAGGAGATGGCCGCCGCCGTCGAGACCGCCATGGAGGCGAAGAAGATGGGCATCAACCTCACGCCCGAGGAGAAGTTCGAGGTCTTCGGGGACCACGACCCCGACCAGTACGCGGAGGAGGTCGAGCGGCGCTGGGGCGACACCGACGCCTACAAGGAGTCGCAGCGCAAGGCCGCCTCGTACACCAAGGAGGACTGGCAGCGGATCAACGACGAGTTCACCGCCGTGCACGCGCGCATGGGCGACGCGCTCGCCCGGGGCCTGCCCGCGGACTCCGAGGAGGCGATGGACGTCGCGGAGGAACACCGCCTCTTCATCACGCGCTTCCACTACGCCTGCTCGCACGAGCTGCACAGCTGCCTCGGCGAGATGTACGTGGCGGACGAGCGGTTCACGGTCACCTACGAGTCCATCCGGCCCGGGCTCGCCGTCTACATGCGGGACGCGATCCTTGCGAACGCGGTGCGGAACAGCTGAGCGGTAGGGGAGCCGACCGGTAAGGGGCACCCGGCGATGGCGGGTGCCCCTTACTTTCGCCGAGCTGGCTGCCCAAGTGCCGGGAGCACACGGTGAGGCCGAAGACTTCACCGATAACCTGTTGTACGCGGCACACCCATGGCACACAGCTTTGTCCCAGATCCCGCACAGTGCACCCTGGGAAGGACAGTGGAACCTGGGCACGTCACCTCGCGTTGATAGCTTTGAGCGGCCGTCCCCGCCGCATCGCCCTCTTACCCTCAGGAGCCCGGAACCGTGACGACGCTTGCGCTCGGACCAAGCTGGCTGGACCCGGATTACCTCCTGAACACGTTCGGGGTCTGGGGTCTGCTCGCGATCGTCTTCGCCGAGTCCGGCCTGCTCATCGGCTTCTTCCTGCCGGGCGACTCGCTGCTGTTCACGACGGGTCTGCTGATCACGACGAAGCAGCTGGACTTCCCGCTCTGGCTCTGTGTGGTCCTCATCTGCATCGCAGCGATCCTCGGCGACCAGGCGGGCTATCTCTTCGGCAAGAAGGTCGGCCCCTCGCTCTTCAACCGCCCGGACTCCAAGCTGTTCAAGCAGGAGAACGTGGTCAAGGCGCACGAGTTCTTCGAGAAGTACGGCCCGAAGTCCCTGGTCCTGGCCCGCTTCGTGCCCATCGTGCGGACGTTCACGCCGATCATCGCGGGCGTCAGCGGCATGCGGTACCGCTCGTTCATCACGTTCAACATCATCGGCGGCGTCCTGTGGGGCGCGGGCGTGACGATGCTCGGCGCGTGGCTGGGCAACATCGACTTCGTGCACAAGAACATCGAGGCGATCCTCATCCTGATCGTCCTGATCTCGGTGGTGCCGATCGCGATCGAGTTCCTGCGGGCGCGCAGCAAGTCCAAGAAGGCCGCGGCGGCCGAGGGCGACGCCCCCGGTGGGGCCTCGGCGTCGCGCGGTCGGCACGCCAAGCGGTAGTTCGTTCTCCGGTCCGCGGTAGACCTCGGGTCCTCGGGCCCGGGGTCAGAACCCTCGGGTCCGCTTGGCCGCGCGGCGGTTCGCCGCCGTGGTGGCGCCCGGCACCTTGAGGATCAGGCGCGAGACCTCGCTGCCCAGGTTCACGCCGATCGCGATGGCCAGTGCCGTCGCCGCCGCCTTGGTGAGCGAGTTGATGCCCGTCGTCATGTCGTTCTGGGCGAGGGCGAGCAGGCCGAAGTACGTCGCGCTACCGGGCAGCAGCGGGCCGATGGCCGCGGTGACGTACGGCAGTGAAGAGGCGAAGCGGTAGCGCGAGAAGAGCTGCCCGAACAGACCCACGAGCCCGGCCGCGATGGCCGTCGACGCGACCGGCGAGAGCGCGAGCGACGTCTGCGCGAGTGCGCCGTACATGACCCAGGCGACGCCGCCGTTGAGGGTCACGATGAGCACGGTGTGACGTTCCTGCTGGAGCAGTATCGCGAAGGCGAGGCTCAGCGCCATCGACGCCAGGATCTGGATCACCGGGCGCGAGTCGACCTCTACGAACGTCGTCTCCGGCTGCAGGCTCGTCGCGTCCAGCATCACGCCGAGCGACAGCACGAGCAGCACGCCGCAGACGATGCCCACGACGAGGTAGCAGACCTCCAGGAGGCGGGCGGCCGCCGTGATGTAGTAGCCGGTCAGGCCGTCCTGGACACCGGCGACCAGGGCTCTTCCCGGGATCAGCGCGAAGAGGCCACCCGTGATCACCGCGGACGCGTTGACCTCCTGGGAGTGCACGAGGCTGAGCGTGACGCCCATCGCGGCGGGCGGCATCGCGGCCCCCACGAACTGGTAGAACTCCGGAAGCCCGCGGCCCGCGCACAGCCAGGCGAGACGGTCGCCGAGCATCGCGCCGACCGCCGCGATCACGAAGACCAGGGCGCCACCGCCGACGAGCACGGACGCCGATCCCGCGAGCAGCCCGCCGGCCGCTGTGAGCGCCCAGCCGGGGTAGGGGTGGCGGTTACGGCGGATGGCCGCCAGACGGCGGTAGGCCTCCTCCAGGGAGACCTCGATGTCCGTGTCGCTGATGTCGTCGACCAGCTGGAAGACGGCCGCCAGACGGGTGTAGTCGGTGCCCCGGCGGCGCACCGTCCTTGAGGCAGTGACCGGGTCGTCCACCAGGGACGGCTGATACGAGATCGAGAGCAGCGTGAATGTCACGGTCGGCTCGCAGCGGTCAAGGCCGTAGCTGCGGCAGACGGCGAACATCGCCGCCTCCACGTCCTCGGCGCCCTCGCCGCCCGCGAGCAGCAGCTCGCCGATACGCAGCGTCAGGTCGAGCACGCGCGGCACGGCGGGCCCGGTCTCGTCCTCGTGCTTCTGCGAGGCCTCAGGAGTGGGCCGCTCGGCCACCGGCATGCGCAGCATCGTGCGCATCTGGTCCTGCCAGGGCGTCTCCTTGGTGAGCTTCACCAGAGGGATGCCCTGCGGGGGAGTGAAGGCGGGCGGTGCGTTGCGGGAGCTGTAGGTGTTCGGGGTGGTGAACGCCGACTTCTCGGTTTCCTGGGTGGTCGCCGAGAGGTTCGGGGACGTGAGGTTCGGCAGACCGGTCGGGATCGCGAACTCGGAGGTCGTCTGCGACTCGTCCTCGGGTGCCGGTGGCTGCGCCAGCACGCCGGTGGGCTGAGTGAACGCACTCCGTGCCTCGTCCGACTGTGGCTTCTGGTCTTCGGCCTCCTGGTCAGCCACTTTCACTGCCTCGCTCCCACATACGTGCCTTGTGCACCTCCAGTACGAACAGTATGCGCACAGATACGCGAACGGGCCGCGTGGTCTCCGTGAAGATCACGCGGCCCGTCAGGGGAATTCAGAAGCAGGAGAGGGGCACTCTCAGTGACCCTGCGCCTCCGCGCGCTTGTACGACTTTTCGATTTCGGCCTCGGCGTCCGTGCGGCCGACCCAGTCGGCACCCTCGACGGACTTGCCGGGCTCCAGGTCCTTGTAGACCTCGAAGAAGTGCTGGATCTCCAGGCGGTCGAACTCGGAGACGTGGTGGATGTCGCGCAGGTGCTCCACGCGCGGGTCGGACGCCGGGACGCAGAGCAGCTTGTCGTCGCCGCCCGCCTCGTCGGTCATCCGGAACATGCCGATCACGCGGCACTTGATGAGGCAGCCCGGGAAGGTCGGCTCGTCCAGGATGACGAGGGCGTCCAGCGGGTCACCGTCCTCGCCGAGGGTGTTCTCGACGAATCCGTAGTCAGCGGGGTAGCTGGTCGACGTGAAGAGGCGACGGTCCAAGCGGATCCGGCCGGTCTCGTGGTCCACCTCGTACTTGTTCCGCGAACCCTTCGGAATCTCGATGGTGACGTCGAACTCCACGGGTGGCTCCTCCATGATCAGCACATACTTCGGGTGGTTAAGTGTCCCTCACGCAGATGTGTGATCGCGAAAGGGGCTGGTCGTCGTGCCTGAGCTCAAGCCTTGGCAGCAGACCCGGCAGCTTTGGAGGCGGCTTCCCAAGCCTCCGGCTCCCAAGATCCCTGCCGCTCTCAAGACTCCTTCGAAGCTCAAGACCTGGCAGCTCACGGCGGGTGCCGCCACCGTCGGACTCGCGGTCGCCGCCGGTGCGGTGGCCACGGCAGGACCCTGGGACTCCTCCGGTCAGCGTACGGCCGAGCGGGACTGGGCGGCTTCTCAGGAGGCCGGGGGTGGCGCAGATCACGGCGGTCGTACGTCCGGACGGGCGCCCGGGGCCGCCCCGAGCGCCCCCTCCGTGCTCAGGGGTCTCGACGCACCCGCGGGTTCCGCGCACGGCGGCTCCGTGCCCGTTCCGGACGGCAAGGCGGTCGCGGGTGTCCTCGATCCGCTCCTGAAGGACAAGGCGCTCGGCCCCGAGCGCTCGGCGGTCGTCATCGACGCGGGCACCGGGCGGCGGGTCTACGGCAAGGGCGGCGGCGACGCTCTGACGCCCGCGTCCACCACCAAGATCGCCACGGCGGTCGCGGCGCTGACCTCGGCGGGGGCCGACCACCGCATCACCACGAAGACGGTCATCGAGCCGGACTCGAAGGACGTCGTCCTGGTGGGAGGCGGCGACCCCACGCTCACCGCCCGCAAGGACGGCCCCTACGCGCGGAGCGCCGCGAGCCTGCGCGACCTGGCCGAGGACACCGCGCGCGCCCTGAAGGACCGCGGCGCCGACAAGGTGAACCTGTCGTACGACACCTCGCTGTACTCGGGGGAGCAGCAGCACCCCATCGGCCCGAACGAGAACCTCACCCTGGTCAGCGCCCTGATGGCCGACGAGGGCCGCCTCGACGACTCCTCCAGTGGCCCCGCGCCGCGCGCGGAGGACCCGGCGGCCGACGCGGCGAAGAAGTTCGCGGGGTTCCTGGAGGACGAAGGCATCGAGACGGGCGCGAACGGCAAGAGCAAGGACAAGGGCGAGAACAAGAAGAAGGACCCGGGGCCGTCCAAGGCGACCGACCGTGCCGAGTCCCTCGCCAAGGTCGAGTCCCCGCCGCTGTCCGCCCTCGTCGAGCGGATGCTGACGCACAGCGACAACGACATCGCCGAGGCGCTGGCCCGCCAGACGGCGCTCGCCTCCAAGGAGCCGGTGAGCTTCGACGGTGCGGGCAAGGCGATCGAGGCCCAGCTCAAGAAGGCCCAACTGCCGCTCGACGGAACGAAGTTCGCCGACGGAAGCGGCCTGGACCGGGCCGACCGCAGCTCCGCCGACCTGCTCGCCGCGCTCCTCGCCCGCGCCGCCGACCCCGCCCACCCCGAACTGCGCCCGGTGGTGACGGGCCTGCCCGTGGCCGGTTTCACGGGCACGCTGGTCGACCGCTACCCCAAGGACTCCCCGGGCACCGGCGTCGTACGCGCCAAGACCGGCACCCTGACGGGCGTGAACACCCTCGCGGGCACGGTCGTCGACACGGACGGCCGCCTCCTGGTCTTCGCTTTCATGACCACAGGCACCACGGACCCCAAGGCGGCCCAGGCGGCACTCGACCACATGGCATCGGCGGTGGCCGAGTGCGGGTGCAGGTGAGGCCGGGGGAGTGCCGTTGACCCCTACGGGCCCGGAGTAGGGCAATCTCGGGGCTCAACCCCCTCCGCAGGCGGAGCCGACCACGTACCGTTGACGCATGACGAGCATCGGTGGTGCGGAGATGGTCGACTGGAATCTCGCGGTGGCGACCGCGACCCGGCTCGTTCGGCCGGGTCCAGAAGTGAGCCGGGACGAGGCGCGGGCCATCGTCGCCGAGCTCCGCAAGCATGCGAAGTCCTCGGAGGAACATGTCCGTTCCTTCACCCGGATGGGCACGGAGGGCACCCACGACACCCCGGTGCTCGTCGTCGACCGCGCCGGGTGGGTCCGGGCGAACGTCGCCGGGTTCCGGGAGATCCTCAAGCCGCTCCTGGACAAGATGCAGGACCGGCGCAGCGGCCCCGGCGGCGCCGTGCTCGGTGCGGTCGGCGGCAAGGTGACGGGCGTAGAGCTCGGGATGCTGCTCTCCTTCCTCGCCTCACGCGTCCTCGGGCAGTACGAGACCTTCGCCCCGGCCGCCCGCGACCTCCCGGCAGGGCAGAGCGGCAGCGGCAGGCTGCTCCTCGTGGCGCCGAACATCGTGCACGTCGAGCGTGAACTCGACGTGGACCCCCATGACTTCAGGCTCTGGGTGTGTCTGCACGAGGAGACGCACCGCACGCAGTTCTCGGCTGTGCCCTGGCTGCGGGATCACCTCGAAGGTGAGATCCAGTCATTCCTCTCGGAGACCGAAGTCGACCCGATGACGGTCATCGAGCGCATCAGGGAGACGGCCCAGTCGCTCGCGGGGGGCCGCCCCGAGGGCGAGGAGGACGACGGCGGACGCTCCTTCGTGGAGCTGGTGCAGACCCCCGCACAGCGCGAGATCCTCGCCCGCCTCACAGCGGTCATGTCGCTCCTCGAAGGGCACGCGGACTTCGTGATGGACGGAGTCGGGCCCGACGTGGTGCCCTCCGTCGGCGAGATCCGGGAGAAGTTCAAGGAGCGCAGGGCGCGCGGGGCGAGCCGCCTCGACCAGGCCCTGCGCAAGCTGCTCGGCCTCGACGCGAAATTGCGCCAATACCGCGACGGCGAGCGTTTCGTACGTGCGGTCGTGGGCGAGGTCGGAATGGACGGCTTCAACCGGGTGTGGACTTCGCCGAACACACTCCCCACCAAGTCGGAGATCGCCAAACCGGCGGATTGGGTCGCGCGGGTGCACCGTAAGGGAGAGTGAGGACAGCAAGGGAGCGAGTTGCGGCCGACGGCAGAAGAACGCCTCCGCAATCACCCGTCCGAGGGACCGTGAGCCATGGGTAGGCGTGCAATGCTCGGGGAACGGCTCGGCTCTGTCACCATCGACACACTCTGAGTGACTAACCTCGTGGGATCTGCCTCAGGCCCGATCTCCCGAATGTGGTCCTGAGTGACAGGTCCGAGGCTCACCCCCGAACTTCATGAAGGGAACCGGACATGGGTCCCCATCCTGCGGTCGCGGCGATACGCCTGGCGGTCCGCCGCGTACTCCACGACGTACTGACAGACGTACAGCGCACCGAAGCCCACCGCGCCGATCCACGGCGCCCGGAAGCACAGCGCACCCCCGAGCACGTTCCCGCACGCCCCGCTCACACCCACCCTCCACGCGAGCAGGCTCCCCCGCCACTCGTCCTTGTCGCGTGCTCCGGCGGCGCCGATTCCATGGCGCTCGCCTCCGCCCTCGCCTTCGAGGCCCCCAAGCTCGGTATCCGCGCCGGCGGCGTCACCGTCGACCACGGACTGCAGGACGGGTCCGATCTGCGCGCCGCCGAGGTCGTCTCGCGGCTCACCGCCCTGGGCCTCGAACCCATCGATTCCGTCGCTGTCGACGTCGGCCGGGACGGCGGCCCCGAAGCCGCAGCCCGCGACGCGAGGTACGGCGCGCTCGACGCAGTCGCCGAACGCCACGGCGCCGCCGCGATCCTGCTCGGCCACACGCGTGACGACCAGGCGGAGACCGTCCTGCTCGGTCTCGCCCGCGGCTCCGGCATCCGTTCGCTGTCCGGGATGGCGGCGGTGTCCGGCGGACCCGGTGCCGATCGCCGCTACCGCCGCCCCTTCCTGCACATCGACCGGCAGACCGCCCGCAAGGCCTGCATGGTCCAGTCGCTGCCCGTCTGGGACGACCCGCACAACACCGACCCCGCCTACACGCGCTCCCGGCTGCGGCACGAAGGTCTGCCCGCCCTGGAGAAGGCACTGGGCAAAGGCGTCGTGGAGGCACTCGCCCGTACGGCCCAGTTGTCCCGGGACGACGCCGACGCCCTGGACCACTGGGCCGCACAGGCGGAAGCCTCTGTGCGCGATGCCGCGGGCCTCCTGGAGTGCGCCAAGCTCTACGCCCTGCCGCCCGCCGTGCGCCGCCGCATCGTGCGCCGCGCAGCCATCGACGCGGGCTCTCCGGCCGGTGCGCTGTTCGCCCGGCACCTCGAAGAGGTCGACCGGCTGATCACGGGCTGGCGCGGCCAGGGAGCCATCAATCTCCCGGGCAAAGTCGTCGCCCAGCGCCAGGGTGGCAGACTGGTCATCCGGCAAGGCTGTTGACCGAGGGGCTCCTGGTCCCCGCGCAGCCGGTGGGACGGACGACCGAAAGTGATGCGGGTGGACGCGAAAGACATGGGCACCGACCTTCAGTCGGTGCTCATCACCAAGGAAGAGATCGACGCCAAGCTGGCTGAGCTGGCCGCGAAGATCGACGCGGAGTACGCGGGCAAGGACCTGCTGATCGTCGGAGTGCTCAAGGGCGCAGTGATGGTCATGGCGGACCTGGCGCGTGCGCTGTCCACCCCGCTCACCATGGACTGGATGGCCGTGTCGTCTTACGGCGCGGGCACCCAGTCCTCCGGTGTCGTGCGGATCCTCAAGGACCTCGACACCGACATCAAGGGCAAGCACGTCCTGATCGTCGAAGACATCATCGACTCCGGTCTGACGCTGTCCTGGCTGCTCTCCAACCTCGGCTCGCGCGAGCCCGCGTCGCTGAAGGTGTGCACGCTCCTTCGCAAGCCCGAGGCGGCCAAGGTCGCGATCGACGTGGAGTGGGTCGGCTTCGACATCCCGAACGAGTTCGTCATCGGGTACGGCCTGGACTACGCGGAGAAGTACCGCAACCTGCCGTTCGTCGGCACGCTCGCTCCGCACGTCTACGGCGGCTGAGACCAGGCTCCCCGGCCAACTCCACGGAGGCGGCCGGGAACCCTCACCCGTTTCCCGGCGTTGAAGCATGCGAAGACGGGTTTGTCAGCCGTCCCGTGCGGCCTCGGGTGACAATGCTGGGGTACCGTCCGAAGAACAGTCTTTATCAAACTCACTATGGCAGGAGGGACGGGGCGTCATCGCTCCGTATGGATGGACGTGAAGCGATACTTCCGTGGGCCAGTCATGTGGATCGTGCTGGCCGTCCTTGCCGTGGTCGTGTTGATGCAGGTCGTCGGTTCGTCCGGCGGCTACAAAACGGTGGACACCGGCCAGGTTGTGCAGGCGATCAACGACGACAAGGTCGAATCAGCCAAGCTCACCACCGGTGATGAGTCGACCATCAAGGTCGAGCTCAAGGACGGCCAGAAGGTCAAGGACAGCAGCAAGATCCAGGCGAGTTACATCGGCAACCAAGGTGTTGCCATCGCCAAGACCTTGCAGGACAAGTACCAGGACAAGAAGATCCCGGACGGTTACACCGTCTCGCCGTCGAAGCAGAACCCGTTCGTCGGCATCCTGCTTTCCCTGCTCCCCTTCGTACTCATCGTCGTCGTATTCCTGTTCCTGATGAATCAGATGCAGGGCGGCGGCTCCCGGGTCATGCAGTTCGGGAAGTCCAAGGCCAAGCTGATCACCAAGGACACTCCGAAGACGACGTTCTCGGATGTGGCCGGATCGGACGAGGCCGTCGAGGAACTCCACGAGATCAAGGAGTTCCTCCAGGAGCCGGCGAAGTTCCAGGCCGTCGGAGCCAAGATCCCCAAGGGCGTGCTCCTGTACGGCCCGCCCGGTACGGGTAAGACGCTCCTCGCGCGTGCTGTCGCGGGTGAGGCCGGCGTCCCCTTCTACTCGATCTCCGGTTCCGACTTCGTCGAGATGTTCGTCGGTGTCGGTGCATCCCGTGTGCGTGACCTCTTCGAGCAGGCCAAGGCGAACGCCCCGGCGATCGTCTTCGTCGACGAGATCGACGCCGTCGGCCGGCACCGCGGTGCCGGTATGGGCGGCGGTCACGACGAGCGCGAGCAGACGTTGAACCAGCTGCTCGTCGAGATGGACGGCTTCGACGTGAAGGGCGGCGTCATTCTGATCGCCGCCACGAACCGCCCCGACATCCTCGACCCGGCGCTCCTTCGCCCCGGCCGTTTCGACCGTCAGATCGCGGTCGACCGTCCGGACATGCTGGGCCGTCTGGAGATCCTCAAGGTTCACCAGAAGGGCAAGCCGGTCGCCACGGACGTCGACCTCGGCGCGGTGTCCCGGCGTACGCCCGGGTTCACGGGTGCCGACCTGGCGAACGTGTTGAACGAAGCGGCGCTTCTCACGGCGCGCGGCGACAAGAAGCTGATCGACAACCACGCGCTCGACGAGGCGATCGACCGTGTCGTGGCCGGTCCGCAGAAGCGGACGCGGATCATGTCCGACAAGGAGAAGAAGATCACCGCGTACCACGAGGGCGGACACGCCCTGGTCGCGGCGGCGTCTCCGAACTCGGACCCGGTCCACAAGATCACGATCCTGTCGCGCGGCCGGGCCCTGGGTTACACCATGGTTCTGCCGGAGGAGGACAAGTACTCCACCACGCGCAACGAAATGCTCGACCAGCTCGCGTACATGCTGGGCGGGCGCGCGGCGGAGGAGCTCGTCTTCCACGACCCGACGACGGGCGCGGCGAACGACATCGAGAAGGCCACCGCGACCGCACGGGCCATGGTCACGCAGTACGGCATGACCGAGCGGCTCGGCGCGATCAAGTTCGGTGGCGACAACTCCGAGCCGTTCCTCGGCCGCGAGATGGGTCACCCGCGTGACTACTCCGAAGAGGTCGCCGCGCTGGTCGACGAAGAGGTCAAGAAGCTCATCGAGACCGCGCACAACGAGGCCTGGGAGATCCTCGTCGAGAACCGCGACGTTCTCGACAACCTGGTCCTCCAGCTCCTCGAGAAAGAGACCCTCAACAAGGAGCAGATCGCCGAGGTCTTCTCGGGCATCGTGAAGCGCCCGGCCCGCCCGGCGTGGACCGGTTCCTCGCGGCGCACGCCCTCGACCCGCCCGCCGGTGCTCTCCCCCCGGGAGCTGTCACTGACGAACGGTGCGAACGGCGCCACACCCGCGGTGACAGCGGGCCCGACGGATACGCCCGTCGATGTGACCAAGGAGGATCGCTCCGAGAGCTGATCCCCGGCGTCTCAGCAGGCCCGGAATGGAAGCTGCGCCCCCCTGGTTCTAGCCTGGGGGGCGCAGTTTTTCGTACGTACTGACGCATTGACGCGTGGAACGCTAGGAACGAGGCACAGATGACCGACCCCGTGACGCTGGACGGCGAGGGCACGATCGGCGAGTTCGACGAGAAGCGAGCCGAGAACGCCGTGCGCGAGCTGCTGATCGCGGTCGGCGAGGACCCGGACCGTGAGGGCCTGCGGGAGACCCCGGGGCGCGTGGCGCGGGCGTACAAGGAGATATTCGGCGGTCTGCGGCTGACGGCCGAGGATGTCCTGACGACGACGTTCGACCTCGGCCACGACGAGATGGTCCTGGTGAAGGACATCGAGGTCCAGAGCTCCTGTGAGCACCATCTGGTCCCGTTCCACGGCGTCGCGCACGTCGGCTACATCCCGTCGTCCGACGGGAAGATCACCGGCCTGTCCAAGCTCGCCCGTCTCGTGGACGTGTACGCGCGCCGTCCGCAGGTCCAGGAGCGGCTGACCACGCAGGTCGCGGACTCCCTGATGGAGATCCTCGAGCCGCGCGGCGTCATCGTGGTCGTCGAGTGCGAGCACATGTGCATGACCATGCGCGGGGTGCGCAAGCCGGGCGCCAAGACGATCACGTCGGCGGTGCGGGGTCAGCTCCGTGACCCTGCGACGCGGGCTGAGGCGATGAGCCTGATCATGGCGCGATAGCGAGCGCCTCAGGATCTCAGGTCCTCAGGGCCCCGCGCCCGTCGGCCGGACGGCCCCAGCCCTATGCGGCCGGGGCAGCCTCGCCGTTTTCGTCCTCGTCCTCCGGGAGACTGCAGACCCGCTCCATGAAGAAGGCTGCCGCTATCACCGCGATGCCCGCCAGGAGCGAGAGGCCGGCGTAGATCGCCTGGTCACGGCGGGGCGGGACGTCCATGTACTCCAGGAGGAAGGCGCCCGTGCCGCCGTACATCCCGGCGACCAGGGCGGCGACCAGGGCGCTCGCCTGGCCGAAGACGACGGCGCGTGCGGCCATCATCGGCTCGACGCCCTTCGCCCCGGGGCGCCGCTCGCGCTGGGCGCGCAGCCGGGAGCGCAGGGAGAGCGCCGTGGCGAGCAGCACCGCGGCGATCACCGCGAGCACGATGGGCGCGGCCAGCGGGACCCCCGGCAGTGTGCCGACGGAGTTCCACAGCCGGGCGCCCGCCCAGGACAGCACTCCGGCCACCACGAAGAGGCCCGCCAGTGTCCTGATGCGCAGGTGCTTCACGGATGACCCTTCGTCGCCTTCGTCGTCGTACGGACCCGCTTCTCGTCATGCGGGTCCGATAGACCCTAACGACTATTCGGGCAGCCTGAGTTCCAGGTCGACACGGGGCGTGACGCCGTCGCGGGTGACCTTTGCGAGCAGATCGGCGACCGCGCCGCGTCCTGCCAGCTGCGCCTCGGGCTCCACGTCGTGCCAGGGGGCGAGGACGAAGGCGCGCTCGTGCGCGCGCGGGTGGGGGAGCGTGAGGACCGGGTCGTCCGAGACGATGTCGGCGTACGACACGATGTCGACGTCGATCGTGCGGGCGGCCCAGCGCTCGTCCCGAACGCGGTGGAAGGCTTCCTCGATCGCGTGCGCCCGCTCCAGGAGCGAGGAGGGCGGCAGGGTCGTCTTCACCACGACGACCGCGTTGAAGTACGACGGCTGGGTGTCCGGGGCGACGCCCCAGGGCTCCGTCTCGTACACCGGAGAGACCGCCTTGACGCGCAGTCCGGGGGTGTCCTCCAGGGCGTCGATCGCGCCCTGCAGCGTCTCCAGGCGGTTGCCGAGATTGCTGCCGAGGGAGATCACGGCCCGTTTGGGGTTGGAGAGGGTGGTGTCGGCGGCGTCGACCTGTTCCACCACGGCGGTGGGCACCGGCTGGACGGTCGGGTCGCTCTGCCCTTGCGTGGAAAACGCGGTCATACTCGGCTCCGGGTGATGGTGACGGTCACATCGTCGAAGGGGACGGTGATCGGGGCGTCCGGTTTGTGGACGCACACCTCGACCTCCAGGACTCCGTCGTGCTTGAGACACGTCTGGGCGATGCGCTCGGCGAGCGTCTCGATGAGGTCCACGGGATCGCCCTCGACGGCGGCCACGACCTCCTCCGCCACGACGCCGTAGTGCACGGTCTTCGCCAGGTCGTCGTCGGCGGCGGCCGCACGGGTGTCCAGGCCAAGAACCAGGTCCACGATGAAGGTCTGGCCCTCTTCGCGTTCCCGCGGAAAGACACCGTGGTGCCCACGGGCCTTGAGGCCGCGCAGCGCGACACGATCCACGCGAATCACTCCTGCAATCGTCGGTATCGGCAGGCTGCACCGAGTGCGGTCGGCACACCAGCCTCGATCGAATCTACCTGCGCGCACTGACAGTCCTTGCCCGCGGGGGCTCTTGGAACCGCCCCTACCCACTCAGGAGGGTGACTCCTCGCCCTCTTCGTCGTCGGTTTCGGCGAGTACGGGTGAGGCGTGGTGTGACCAGAGCTTCCATCCGTCGACTGTGCGACGGAACACATTGGTGGCGACGACGAGCTGTCCGACGAGCGGGCCGAGTTCGCCGCCGCCCTCGGGGGGCGGGCCGCCGCTGAGGATGTTCTCGGTGCAGGTCACCAGGGCGGTGTCACCGGCTACCCCGACGTGCACATCGGTGAGGAAGAACTGGATGTACTCGGTGTTCGCCATGATCAGCGCGTACGACCTGAGGACCTCGCCGCGGCCCGTGAGGACCGGCCAGCCGGGGTGGACGCAGGAGATCGCGGCTTCGTCGCCGTCCTCCGCGATGTCCTCGTCGTCCCGGCCGTCGGGGTCGTCCGGTTCCGGTTCCGGTGCCGTGTCCGCGTCCAGCCAGAGGTCGGAGAGCTCGTCGAAGTCGCCGCGCTCCAGTGCTTCGTAGAAGGCCGTGTTGGCCGCTTCGACCTGTTCCGCGTCGGTCTTGGCCCCGGTCACTGAGGGCCGCCCGCCGCGCTGGTCACGGCGTGTGCGACGCGGACGGCGTCGGCGGTGGCCCGCACCTCGTGCACGCGGACCGCCCAGGCGCCCTGGTGCGCGGCGATCGCGGAGACCGCGGCGGTGGCCGCGTCGCGCTCGCGGGCGGGCGGCGGCGCGCCCTGGGGGCCCGCGAGGACGCGGCCGAGGAAACGCTTGCGGGAGGCGGCGACCAGGATCGGGTGGCCGAGCTCGCGGAGGCGGTCGAGGCGGCCCAGGAGCGCCAGGTCGTGCTCGACGTCCTTGGAGAAGCCGAGGCCCGGGTCGACGACGATGCGCTCGGGGGCGATGCCGCCCTCGATGGCGGCCCGCACGCGCGCGTGCAGCTCGTCGAGGACTTCGGCGACCACGTCTTCGTAGACGGGCTCGGCGTGGATGTCGGTGAGGAAGCCGCGCCAGTGCATCACCACGAAGGGCGCCCCGGCGGCGGCGACCGCGGGGACCATGCGCGGGTCGGCGAGGCCGCCGCTGACGTCGTTCACCAGGACGGCGCCCGCGGCGAGCGCCTGCTCGGCGACGCTGGCGCGCATCGTGTCCACGGACACCGTCACGCCCTCGGCCGCCAGGCCCCGCACGACGGGGATCACGCGCCGCAGCTCCTCGTCCTCGTCGACGCGCGGGGCGCCGGGACGGGTCGACTCGCCGCCCACGTCGACCAGGTCGGCGCCCTGGGCGACCAGGTCGATGCCGTGCTTGACGGCGGCCGTGGTGTCGAACCAGCGGCCCCCGTCGGAGAAGGAGTCGGGGGTCACGTTCACGACCCCCATGACCGCACAGCGGCCCCACTCCGGCAGCCCCTCGACCGTTCCCCGCCCGCGCAACGTACTCATGCCTCCAGCCTAGGCCCGTGCGGGCGGGCTCTATGCCGCCCGGACCTCGTGCTCTGCGGTCCCGTGCGGGCAGGGGCGGGGCTGCGCGCTCCCCCTGCGCAGGAAGCGGGGCAGCGCGAGGGTGACGAAGCCCTCGGCCTGCATGGCCGCGAAACCGATGCGGGGGAGGTCCTTGGAGGAGCGGTAGACGACGAAGCGGGGCTCCCAGCGGGGGCGGAACTTCGCGTTGAACTTGTACAGGGACTCGATCTGGAACCAGCGCGACAGGAAGACGAGCAGGCCGCGCCAGGCGCGGAGCACCGGGCCCGCGCCGATCTTCTCGCCGCGTGCGAGTGCCGCGCGGAACATCGCGAAGTTGAGCGAGACCCGGGCGATGCCGAGCTTGGGAGCGGCCTGGAGGGCGGCCACGATGAGCAGCTCGTTCATGCCGGGGTCGGCCGAGCGGTCGCGGCGCATGAGGTCAAGGGAGACGCCGTCCTTGCCCCACGGTACGAAGTGGAGGACGGCCTTGAGGTCTCCGTAGGGGCCCGGTTCGTCGTCCTGCTTGTGTGCGGTCGCGATCAGACAGTCGCCGTCGTCCGGGTCGCCGATGCGGCCGAGCGCCATGGAGAAGCCGCGTTCGGTGTCGGTGCCGCGCCAGTCGTCGGCGGCGCGCTGTATGCGCTCCAGTTCGCGCTCCCCGAGGTCACGCACGCGCCGTACGCGCGTCTCGTAGCCATTGCGCTCGATCCGCTTGACCATCTGGCGTACGTTGCGCATCGCACGCCCCGACAGGGAGAAATCCGCGACATCCACCACCGCCTCGTCGCCCAGTTCGAGGGCGTCGAGGCCGGTCTCGCGGGTCCAGACCTCGCCGCCCGTCTCGGAGCAGCCCATGACGGCGGGCGTCCAGGAGTGGGCCTTCGCCTCGTCCATGAAGCGCTCGATCGCGCCGGGCCAGGCCTCCACGTCGCCGATCGGATCACCGCTGGCGAGCATCACTCCGGAGACGACGCGGTAGGTGACCGCCGCCTTGCCGCTGGGGGAGAAGACGGCGCCCTTGTCGCGGCGGAGCGCGAAGTGGCCGAGCGAGTCGCGTGCGCCGTGCTTGTCGAGCAGGGCGCGCAGCTTCGTCTCGTCGTCCTCGGTGAGGCGCGCGGCCGGGTGTTCGGGGCGGAAGGCCAGGTAGATGGTGGTGAGGGCGGTGAGCATGCCGAGCGCGCCCAGGGAGTAGCCGACCGTCCAGGACGTCCGTCCGTAGTAGTCGACCGGGCCCTCGAAGCCGAACAGGCCGTACAGGACGTGCGCGAGGCGGTCCGTGATGCTCGGGTCCCCGATGACCTTGCCCGGGTGGACGCTGACGATCACCAGGCCGAGGAGGAGGGAACCGGCCCCGAGGAGCACGAAGTTGGCCACGGCCCGCCAGCGGCTGCGCGGGTCGGGCAGCGCGGCGAACTCACGGGGGTGGCGCAGAAGGAGTGCCAGGAGCGCGAGTGAGATCAGTACGCCGATGACCGAGTGCCGGTAGGCGAACTGGGCCACGGCGCCGGCCGGGAGCAGCACCACGGCGGCCCGCCAGGCCCGCCGTTTGCGGCGGCGCAGGCCGTGCGCGAGCAGCAGCAGGAGCACGCCCGTGCTGAGTGCGAGCGCGGCGGCGAAGGGGCCGAGCGCGCCGGGCAGGACCTCGGCGATAGCGTGCATGCGGCTGTTGCGGAAGCGCGGGAAGACACCGGCCGCGACATTCAGCAGGCCCACGAGGGTGCAGGCGCGGGCGACGATGGTCGGTACGGCCTCGGGGCGTGGGCCGCGGAGCAGCCGACTGAGTCTGCTGTGGATGCCGTCACGGAGCCCGCCGGTACGGCGCCGACCTTCGGGTCGGCTGCCCTCACTGCCCGGAACCCCGTTCGACATTTCCGCATCTATCCTGACAGACATCGCATCCCGTGGTTCTGCGAGAGACCTTGAATCCGGCACCAAAACGGCATCCGGCGACATTGCGCCCTCTAGGACGGTCCTTCTGGGAGTCGGGTTCCTCCCAAACGGAAAACCGCCGGAAAAGAACGCCGGAACAGGCAGAAAGCGTAGGCAGAACACCCCATGGGTCTGACGAGCAAAGCGGTCCTCGCGCTGGCGGTCCTCCTCGCCGTCATGCTGTTCATCGGCACGGTATGGCTCTGGCCGCGCCTGGCCAGACAGTCCTGGCGGGCCGTCACCGGCCGTATCGGACTCCTCATCGCCACCCAGCTGGCAATCTTCGCCTCGGTCGGCCTCGCCACCAACCAGGCCTTCGGCTTCTACGCCACGTGGGCGGACCTTTTCGGCCAGGAGACGAGCCCCGGTGTCGTCGTCGACCACGATCCCGCCAAAGGCGGAACACCCGTCGACGTACGCAGCACCAGGACCGTGAACGTGCCCGGTGGCGACAGGCCCCCGACCGGTGGTCAGATCCAGAAGGTCGTCGTCAGCGGGAAGGAGTCGGATATAGCGAGCCCCGCGTACGTCTACCTTCCGCCCGAGTATTTCCAGCCCCGGTACAAGGACCGCAGGTTCCCCGTGTCCGTGGTGCTCACCGGCTACCCCGGCACCGCCGAGGCGCTGGTCAAAGGCCTGCACTACCCGCAGACCGCCCATCTCCTCGCCAAGCGCGGCCAGATGCAGCCGATGATCCTGGTCATGATGCGGCCCACCGTGGCGCCGCCGCGGGACACCGAGTGCGTGGACGTCCCCGGCGGTCCGCAGGCCGAGACGTTCTTCGCCAAGGACCTGCCCGGTGCCATCTCGGCGCACTACAGGGCGGGCCTGACGGCCGGGAGCTGGGGCGCCATCGGCGACTCGACGGGCGGCTACTGCGCCCTGAAGCTCGCCGCGCACCATCCCGACGTGTACGCGGCGGGGGCGGGACTCTCCGCGTACTACAAGGCGCCGATCGACGTCACGACGGGCGATCTCTTCCAGGGCGACAAGGAGTTGGAGCAGCGTGCCGACCTCATGTGGTACCTCGACCGCATGCCGCCGCCCAAGACGTCTCTCCTTGTCACCACCAGCAAACAAGGCGAGGACAACTACGAGGAGACCAAGGCGTTCATCGGCAAGGTGAAGTCGCCGACGCGGGTCTCGTCGATCACGCTCGACAGCGGCGGGCACAACTTCAACACGTGGCGCCGTGAGATCCCCGCGGCGCTGGAGTGGATCAGCGGGCGCCTTGACGGCAAGTAGCGGCTGGCCGGCAAGCGGAGGGTCGGCTTCGGTGGCAGCGCCTCAGCTCTTGCCGATGGCCGTGATGGTCTCCAACTCGACGTCCCCGCGCGCGATGTCGCGTGCGTCCGCCGCCGTCGACCTGCGGAGCGCCTCGTGCAGCCGGGCCGGGGTGAGGATGCCGAGGAAGCGGCCCTCGCTGTCCTTGTCGATGACCGCGATCCAGCCCGCGTCGTGCTGGAGCATCGTCGCGAACGCCTGCTTCAGGGTCGCCCCCACCGGAAGCCACGCCTCCATGCGGCGCGCGTGGTCCCGGACCGTCCCCGGGCCGCCGTGTGCGTGCTCGGCGGCGATCCAGCCGTGCAGGTTGTTCTCGCCGTCGAGGACCACGGCCCAGCGGGCGTCGAGCTTCGCGGGCAGCGGGTCGTCCAGGTGCAGGACGGGCGGCTGCTCCAGGTCGCCCTCCTCGATGGGCGTCACGGAGAGGCGCTTGAGGCCGCGGTCCGCGCCGACGAAGTCCGCCACGTAGTCATTGGCCGGTGCGCCCAGGATCGTCGACGGGGTGTCGAACTGCTCGATGCGGCCGTTTCCGTAGACGGCCATGCGATCGCCGAGGCGGACCGCCTCCTCGATGTCGTGCGTGACGAAGAGAACGGTCTTGCGGACGGCCTGCTGAAGGCGGAGGAACTCGTTCTGCAGGTGCTCGCGCACCACGGGGTCGACGGCGCCGAACGGCTCGTCCATCAGGAGCACAGGCGGATCGGCCGCGAGGGCGCGGGCCACGCCGACGCGCTGCCGCTGGCCGCCGGAGAGCTGCTCGGGGTAGCGGTCGCCGAAGGTGGCGGGGTCGAGGCCGACCAGGTCGAGGAGTTCGGCGGCGCGCTCGCGGGCCTTGGCGCGCTTCACGCCGAGGAGGTGCGGGACGGTGGCCGTGTTCTCCAGGACCGTTTTGTGCGGGAAGAGACCGACTTGCTGGATGACATAGCCGATGCGGCGCCGGAGTTGGACCGGGTCGATGGTCGATATGTCATCGTCCTCGACGAATATCCGGCCCTCGCTCGGCTCGATGAGACGGTTCACCATCTTCATCGTCGTCGTCTTGCCGCATCCCGACGGGCCGACGAGCGTGACCAGTTCGCCCTCGTTGACCTCGAAGGACAGGTCGTCGACGGCCGTGGTGCCGTCCTCGTACCGCTTGGTGACGTGCTCGAACCGGATCATGATTCCCCATTGTTGCGGGCGATATGTAAAGCCCATGTTGCGCCAGTACGACGAGTCTCGGCGATTGTCAGTGCTGCGCGTTAAG
Organism: Streptomyces sp. NPDC056486; assembly: GCF_042795295.1. Lineage (NCBI taxonomy): Bacteria > Bacillati > Actinomycetota > Actinomycetes > Kitasatosporales > Streptomycetaceae > Streptomyces > Streptomyces sp. NPDC056486. Next base: position 25,133 of record NZ_JBHTSF010000012.1, on the reverse strand, counting down.
GTCGCCAGACGGCCTCAGAAATCGGTACTCGGGGGGAGTGGGGCGCGATGAGCGAGCAGAACTGTCTGGTGACGAACGACTGGATCTGCGGGGAGTACGTGCGCTCACGCAGCCAGGAATTGATCGACGCCACCGTGCAGCACGTGGGCATCACCGCGGCCTCGGTCGCCATCGGCGTCGCCGTCTCGCTGCCGCTCGCACTGCTCGCGCGGCGCTGGCGCTTCCTCGCGGGCCCGATCCTCGGCCTGACGACCGTGCTGTACACGGTGCCCTCGCTCGCGATGTTCTCGCTCCTGCTGCCCTTCTTCGGACTCTCGGCCTCGCTGGTCGTCACGGGCCTCGTGCTGTACTCCCTGACGATCCTGGTCCGGAACATCCTGGCGGGACTCCAGGCCGTGCCGGAAGAGGCGCGGGAAGCGGCCAAGGGCATGGGGTACGGCCCGCTGCGGCTGCTGTGGGAGGTCGAGCTGCCGCTCGCGCTTCCCGCGCTGCTCGCCGGCGTCCGCATCACCACGGTCGCGACGGTGGCGCTGACGACCGTAGGGGCGATCGTCGACTACGGAGGCCTCGGTTCGCTCATCCTCGACGGCCTCGACACGACCTTCAAGGCGCAGGTCCTCACGGCTTCCGTGCTCTGTGTGCTCCTCGCCGTCGTCGCCGACCTGCTCCTCCTCGCCCTCCAGAGGTGGCTGACGCCCTGGACACGCGTCCATCGCATACGTACGAACCGTTCCGCCCGCGCGAAGCGCCCGGCCAAGGTGGCTGAACCTGCATGAACGCGATATCCGGCGCGTACGACTGGCTGACCACGGACGCCAACTGGCAGGGCGAGAAGGGGGTGTGGCACCGGCTCGCCGAGCACCTCTACTTCAGCGGTGTGTGTCTGGCCGTCGCGTGTGTGATCGCGCTGCCGATCGCCCTGTACCTCGGCCACATCGGCAAGGGCGGCGCCCTCGCGGTGAACATCTCGAACATCGGCCGTGCGGTGCCGACGCTCGCGGTGCTCGTGCTGCTCACGCTCACCCCGCTCGGCGAGCACGGGGACATACCGACACTGATCGCGCTCGTCCTTTTCGCGGTGCCGCCCCTGCTGACCAACGCGTACATCGGGATGAGCGAGGTCGACCGGTCGGTGGTGGAGGCCGCGCGGGGGATGGGCATGAGCGGCGGCCAGCTGTTCGCGCGGGTCGAGCTGCCCCTCGCGTACCCACTGATCATGACCGGAGTCCGGTCCGCGGGCGTGCAGGTCGTCGCCACGGCGACGCTGGCCGCCATGGCGGGCGAGGGGGGCCTCGGCCGGATCATCACGGCCGGGTTCAACCTGCAGAACACTCCTCAGGTGGTGGCGGGGGCGCTGCTCGTGGCGCTGCTCGCGCTCTTCGTGGAGGTGGTGCTCGTCGTGGTGGGGAAGGTCTTCAATCCCATGCGAGGGCGCTCGGGGGTCGCGCAGTGATCTCCGAGCGGCAGTTTGCGGCAGTTTTCAGTGTTTCCCAAGGCTTTCGAAATGGTGGTTCACCGATGAACAGCACAACGCGTCGCGCGCGACGGATGGCAGGGGCGGCCGTGGCCGTCGTGGCGCTGACCGCGGGGCTCACCGCGTGCGGCGGTGACAGCCTGGAGAAGGACGGCAAGGGCGGCGACAGCGCGGGCGATTCGGGTGGCAAGGGCAAGCTCGTGGTCGGCTCCGCCCGTTTCACCGAGCAGAAAGTGCTCGCCGAGCTCTACGTGGGAGTCCTCGAGGACGCCGGGTACGACGCCGAGGTCAAGACCGTCCAGAACCGCGAGGTCTACGAACCCGAGCTGAAGAAGGGCGCGATCGATGTCGCTCCCGAATACGCGGCGACGCTCGCGGAGTTCCTCAACCTCGGCAAGAACGGCCCGAAGGCGAAGCCGGTCGCCTCGAATGACGTGGACGCCACGGTGACCGCGCTGAAGAAGCTCGCCGAACCGCGCGGCCTGAAGATCCTTCCGGTCGGTGAGGCGGTCGACCAGAACGCGTTCGCGGTGAGCAAGAAATACGCGAAGGAGCACAACCTCAAGACCCTTTCGGATCTTGGTAAGTCCGGCGAGAAGGTCAAGATCGCCGCGAGTGACGAATGCGAGTCGCGGCCGTTCTGCGCTCCGGGGCTGAAGAAGAAGTACGGCATCGACGTCGCGGGAATCGACCCCAAGGGTGTCGGCACCACGCAGTCCAAGCAGGCCGTCAAGAACGGCACGGACCAGCTGGTGCTGACCACGACCACCGACGCGACGCTCGACAGCTTCGGCCTTGTGGCCCTTGAGGACGACAAGAAGCTGCAGAACGCGGACAACATCCTTCCGGTGGTGAACGCCAAGGACGCGGGCGGCAAGGCGATAGCCGACGCGCTCGGGAAGCTGACCAAGGCGCTGACGACGGAAGATCTCGCGGAACTCGACCGGAAGGTCGATGTGGAGCGGCAGAAGGAAGCCGATGTCGCCAAGGAGTATCTGGAGTCGAAGGGATTGATCAAGAAGTAGCGCGGCCGAAGGCGGCATCCTCGAAGTGGCTCGGCCGAAAATGGAGTTGAGTGGCCGAAGAGGAGCGACAAGAGTGCCGAAGAGGAGCGACAAGAGTGGGGAGTCGGCACTGTGGCGTTGTCATTTTGGCGGGCGGGGCACCAGAGTTCGCCCACGCGCGGTAAGTTTCTGGCCATGCCACGTGGACGTCACCGCCATTCCCCACCCTTGCACAGGCTGCTTCCTCCCTCGACGGTCGCAAGCCTCTCTCTTGTCTGCGCCGGTGGCGCCTGGCTGTTCGCGGAACCCATCGTGCTCCGCGGCCTCGCCGCCGCCGCGGCCGCGGCGACCGTCGTGGGCTCGGTCGTCATGCGCCGCTGGGACCTGGCGGCGGGCAAACGCGTCGCCGAGCTGGAGCGGGGCCGCAAGAGCGACGAGTGGCGCTACGAGGAACGCATAGCCGAGTGCGAGTCCGACCTCGACGAGTCCCGCGAGCTGCGGGGCCGCCTGGAGACGAAGCTGCGGTCCAAGCGGGCCGAGCTGGCCGCTCTGCGCAACGAACACGCGGCGCTGCTGCGGCGGTACGCGACGGCGGAGACCGAGCGGGCCAGCGCCCTCGAGGGGCGGCGGCTGCTTGCCATCGAGGCGTCCACGCCGGTCAGGGCGCTGCCGCCGGCTCCGATCCGTGCGCAGACTCCGCCTCCCGTACAGACCCCGGCCCGTGCCGAGGCACCGGCTCCCGTCGTGCGCCCGGGGGCGATCGCGCCTCCGTCGTTGTACGAGCGGGCGAACACCGCGCTCGACCGGATGACGCCGAGACCTTCCCGCGACGGTGGGATTTCCCGCCCGCGTGCGGACGGGGACGAAGCGCGGGGGAAGTCCGGGGCGGCCGAGGGGTACGGCGGGCATGAGCGCGCGGTCGCCGTCGCGCCGCCCGCGCAGAGGCTTCGTCCGGCCGTCCAGGGAGGCTTCGACTTCTTCGGTACGAAGAGCGAGGCGAGCGCCGGGGCGCTGGAGTCCGTACAGAACGTGGACCTCGCCGACGTGGTGGGCGAGGAGGCACTCGCCGTGCACAAGGCGGAGGCCGAGGCGGAGTTCAAGAGGGCGCCCGAAGGCGATGCCGAGCGGGGCGTGGGTCAGGTCATCGACCTGACGGCGCACGACGAGACCGAACAGATCGACGTGGCGGAGCTGCGGACCGCGTTGCGGGCGTAAGGCAGTCCCTGCGGGGCTCTCCCCAATCCCGCCCCTTCCCGAAACTGGGGCTCCGCCCCAGACCCCGTACAAGATGTCCTCAAACGCCGGACGGGCTGAACTAACCAGCCCGTCACGCCATCCACCGGTCAGGCCGCGCCGTTCTGCGGCCGGTGCGAGACCTCTCCGCCTGCGCGGAAAGCAGCGCGACCGCCTCCCCGGCGGGACGCAGCCGCGCCGTCACCGTCTTGTTCGCCCCCGTGTCCACCTGCACGTCCGCCACGCCCTTGAAGCGCTCCCAGGGCCCCTGCGTGAGCCGCACGCTCTGCACCTTCGCGTGCGGCACCAGGGACAGGCGGCGCCGCAACAGGCCGTGCCGTGCCGCGAACACCGTGTCCGTCACCGCGAGGCCGTACCCCTTCCACCACACAGGAAGGCACCAGGCGGCCCGCGCGGGAGGGCGGATCAGTTCGGCCGCGGCCGGTACCCGGACGCCCGGCAGGATCCGCGCGATCACGGAGTCCGCGACCTCCCGCGGCGCGACGGGGACCAGGACGCCGTTGGACGAGCCGGCCACATCCAGCTCGATGCGCACCCATCCGCGGCGCCGCCACAGCCATGGCTCCACGACGCGCACCGTCTGCACCCGCCCCGGAGGCACCGTCTCGTGCGCCTTGTCGAGCAGCCCGTGGTCGATGCGCAGGCCGTCGGGGGACTCGCCCACCTTCCAGTCGTACTCCGCGATGAACCGCCCCACGCTGCTGGCGAACGCGCCGCCCAGCATGGGGAGTCCGGTCGCAAGGACCGTCCACAGGTTGTGGGTGGCGAACCACAGGAAGGGCGGCACGACGAGCGTGGCGACGAGCATCCCCCACGTCGTGCCGGTCAGGAGCAGGGAGATCGCGAGCATGCGCGGCTGTACGTGCACCAGGTTGTTGACCGGCGCCTCACCGACCTCGCGGGCCGCGTCGGGCGCGAAACCGGCCGCGCGCGCGAGGAGTTCGGCCCGCAGGACAGAGGCCTCCTCCTGACCCAGATAGGCCAGTTCGTCCTTCTTCTCCGCCCCGACGACATCCAGCTTGAGCTTGGAGACGCCCGCGATACGGGCCGCGAGCGGCTGCGTCAGGTCCACCGCCTGGAGCCGGTCGAGCCGGATGTGCGCGGTGCGCCGGAAGATCAGCCCTGTGCGGATGCGCAGTTCGGTGTCGGTGACGGCGAAATGCGTGAACCACCAGCTCATGAAGCCGTAGAGGGCGCCGCCCAGGAGGACGACGGCGATCCCGGCGAGAATCTGGGTCACGGGGAGCTCGGACACCCGGCGCTGTGTGCCGCTCGGGTCGTGCACCGCGAGGCCCACGAGGACCGCCACCGGCGCCCAGGCCCTGCGCAGGGGAGTGACGGGGTGCAGACGCCGTTCTCGTACGTTCTCGGCGCCCGGGGCTGCTTCCTCCCCCGCCACCTCCTGTACGCCGGTCACAGCCCCGCCGAGCGGGCCTCGCCCAGCTCGGTGAGCCGGTCGCGCAGGCGCTCGGCCTCCTCGGGGATGAGGCCGGGGATCCGGGCGTCCGTGGCGGCGGCCGCCGTGTGCAGCTGCACGCTGGCCAGGCCGAAGTGCCGCTCCACGGGCCCCGATGTCACCTCGACGAGCTGCATCCGGCCGTACGGGACGATCGTCTCCTCGCGCCAGAGCACGCCCCGGCTGATCAGGAGGTCGTCGGCCCGCTCCGCGTACCGCCAGGAGCGCCAGTTGCGTCCCAGCATCGGCCAGCCCCAGGCCACGAGGGCCAGCGGAACGGCCGCGAAGGCCGCCCACCCGGGCCCGGCGAAGATCCCCAGGAGCACTCCGACGGCCACCGCGAGCGGCACGAGCCACACCACGAGGAGCAGCCGCCGCATGCGCAGCAGCCCTCGTGGCAGCCCGGTCCACACCGGCTCCGCCTGCGACTGTCCCGGCTGCCCGGGCCCTGCGGGTTGTGCCGGCTGTGCCGTCCCCGTTTCCATGCCTCAAGCGTACGTAGCCGAGGTGACAGTCGCGTAGGACCGCGCATACGAGAGAATGCGCGCATGAGCCCCACGACGGAGACCACGCTCGGCATCGGCGGCGCCGCGGAGAGCACCGACATGGTGCTCAACATCGGGCCCCAGCACCCGTCCACGCACGGCGTGCTGCGCCTGCGGCTCGTCCTCGACGGCGAGCGGATCCAGCAGGCGGAGCCGGTCATCGGCTATATGCACCGCGGCGCGGAGAAGCTCTTCGAGGCGCGTGACTACCGGCAGATCGTGGTGCTCGCCAACCGGCACGACTGGCTTTCCGCGTTCTCGAACGAACTCGGGGTCGTCCTTGCCGTGGAGCGGATGCTCGGCATGGAGGTGCCCGAGCGCGCCGTCTGGATGCGCACGCTCCTCGCCGAGCTGAACCGCGTCCTCAACCACCTGATGTTCCTCGGTTCGTATCCGCTCGAACTGGGCGGAATCACCCCGGTGTTCCACTCGTTCCGGGAGCGCGAGGAGCTCCAGAACGTGATGGAGGAGATCTCCGGCGGGCGCATGCACTACATGTTCAACCGCGTCGGCGGCCTCAAGGAGGACCTCCCCGCCGGATGGGCCACGCGCGCGCGTGCGGCGGTGGCATCGGTCCGCTCTCGCATGGACGTGTACGACAAGCTGGTGCTCGGCAACGAGATCTTCCAGGGCCGTACGCGCGGCGTCGGAGTGCTGTCCCCGGAGGCGGTGCACGCCTACGGAGTGAGCGGTCCCATCGCCCGCGCCTCCGGAGTCGACTTCGACCTGCGCCGCGACGAGCCCTACCTCGCGTACGGGGAGCTCCAGGACACCCTGAAGGTCGTCACGCGGCAGGAGGGCGACTGCCTGGCCCGCTTCGAGGTGCTCCTTGAGCAGACCCACAACGCCCTCGACCTCGCCGACGCCTGCCTGGAGCGGCTCGCCGAGCTGCCGCAGGGGCCGATCAACCAGCGCCTTCCGAAGGTGCTCAAGGCTCCCGAGGGCCACACGTACGCGTGGACCGAGAATCCCCTGGGCATCAACGGCTACTACCTGGTCTCCAAGGGCGAGAAGACCCCGTACCGCCTCAAGCTCCGCTCGGCGTCGTACAACAACATCCAGGCCCTCGCCGAACTGCTGCCGGGACAGCTGGTCGCCGACATGGTGGCGATCCTGGGGTCACTGTTCTTCGTGGTCGGCGACATCGACAAGTAGCGGGTCGACAAGTAGCGGGTCGCTGAGGAGCGGGTCGCTCAAGTCCATCGGCTGGATCAGCCACCCGAAGTCGCCGAGCCCGCCGGAAGCGGTCAGCTCGGCCGCCTCTCCCGCGCGCGTGAGGGCGTGTACGTACGCCACCGGATCGCTGGAGGCCAAGGAGAGGGGCGGGCGGCCACCGCTCACTCCCAGGGCGTGCAGGGCCGCCCGCTGGGTCAGCAGGGCCGCTCCGGGCCGCGCGCACGCGTCCAGTGCCACATGGGCCGTGATGTCGCACGTGCCGTCCGGCACGGGCGCCGTCTCACGGCCCGCGCGGAAGCCGGTCAGCGTGCCGAAGGGCGGCCGTCCGGCGCGGGCGTGCGCGTAGTCGGCCGCGACAGCGAGGCCGCGCGTCAGCGTCCCCGACGCGCTCGCCCACGCCTCGTCCCTGGGGCGGCCGATCTCTGCGCGCAGGCCCGGCTCCGGGGCGAGCGGCCACCAGCGCGCGAGCCACTCGGCGTCCGGCCCTTCGACAAGGGCGCCCAGCGATTCGGTGCCGTCGTCGCGTACGAGGACACGGCGCACCAGACCGTCGGGGGCCACCTCGACGACGTCCAGGGGAACGTTGTCCAGCCACTCGTTGGCGAAGAGCAGGCCGGTGACGTCGTCCGGCGCCCGGCCGCACCACTCGATGCGCGGGTCGAGCCCCTCCGGCCGCTCGGCCCGCTCGACCGCACAGGCACGCGCGCGTGCCGCCACGTCAGGGGGCAGGGCGGCGAGGACGCCCGCGGTCAACTCGCCTCGGCCCGCGCCAAGATCGACGAAGGCCAACTCGTCCGGGTGGTCGAGCGCCTCGTCCACGCGGCACAGCAGCCGGGCCACCGCGCCCGCGAAGAGGGGCGACGCGTGCACCGACGTGCGGAAGTGTCCCGCGGGTCCCTCGGGGCGCAGATAGAAGCCGTCAGGCCCGTAGAGGGCGGCCTCCATGGCCTCCTGCCAGCCGCGCCACGCGTCTTTCCGTTCACCCCGGACCTCGTTCGTCACACGAGAAGGCTAAGTGGCCTCCACCTTGGGGAGTACATGCGAGCGATACGGATCGGCCCTCCGGTTGACCCCGGAGGGCCATAGCGCTGCCTACGCTGGGTTACGTGCAACGCGTCTATGACTTCTTCCGCAGACACCCGACCGGGGTCGACGGCTTCTGGGCCCTCGCCCTGATCGGGATCTCCGGCATCGGTCTCGTCTCCAATGCCGAGGGGACGGGCGATGACCCGGCGGTCATGGCTGCCGTCATCATCCTCGGAATGTCCGTGGTGGTGGCGCTGCGCCGCAAGTACACCGAGAAGATGCTGGTGCTCGCCGTCGTCCTCGGCGTCGCCCAGCTGATCTTCGGCATCCAGACGATGCCGGCCGACTTCGCGATGCTGGTGATCATCTATACGGCGTCGGCCGACGGCGCCAAGTGGGCCTCGCGGTTCGCCCTGATCGGCGGTCTGTGCGCGGCTCCGCTTTCGTCGATGCGCTGGCCGGTGGAGTCCATAAGCGTCTTCGGCAACGTCCTCTACTCGGTCTTCCAGATGGTCCCCTTCGCCCTCGCCTGGGTGCTCGGCGACTCCATCCGCACCCGTCGCGCCTACTTCGCCCAGCTGGAGGAGCGCGCCGACCGCCTGGAGAAGGAGCGGGCCGCGCAGTCCAAGGTCGCGGTGGCGGCCGAGCGGGCCAGGATCGCCCGCGAGCTGCACGATGTCGTCGCGCACAACGTCTCGGTGATGGTCGTCCAGGCCGATGGCGCCGCGTACGTCCTCGACGCGGCCCCTGAGCAGGCCAAGCAGGCGCTTGAGACCATCTCGGGCACCGGGCGCCAGGCGCTCGCCGAGATGCGCAGGCTCCTCGGTGTGCTGCGCACCGGCGAGCACCAGGAGAGCGGTGAGTACGTCCCGCAGCCCGACGTCCAGCAGCTCGACGAGCTCATCGAGCAGGTGCGCACGGCCGGTCTTCCGGTCGACTTCAAGGTCGAGGGCACTCCGCGCCCGCTGCCGAGCGGCGTGGAGCTCACGGCGTACCGCATCGTGCAGGAGGCGCTCACCAACACCCGCAAGCACGGCGGCGAGAACACCGGCGCGAGCGTGCGCCTCGTCTACTTCGACGACGGCCTGGGGCTGCTCGTCGAGGACGACGGCAAGGGCGCGCCGCACGAGTTGTACGAGGACGGCGGCGCCGACGGCAGCGGGCACGGCCTGATCGGCATGCGGGAGCGCGTCGGCATGGTCGGCGGCACGCTGGACGCGGGTCCGCGCCCGGGCGGCGGCTTCCGCATCAGCGCGCTGCTCCCGCTCAAGCCCGCAAATTGACACCTGTCACCGATTCGTCCACGCCCTACGCTCGTGACCACACCTATTCGCTCGTCAGTACATCCAGAACACATTCAGGAGAGGGCCTTTGATGTCGATCCGCGTCATGCTCGTCGACGACCAGGCGCTGCTGCGCACAGGGTTCCGCATGGTGCTCGCCGCACAGCCCGACATGGAGGTCGTCGCCGAGGCGGGCGACGGGGTCGAGGCGCTTCAGGTGCTGCGGACGACCGAGGTCGACGTGGTGCTCATGGACGTACGTATGCCGAAACTGGACGGCGTGGAGACGACCCGGCGCATCTGCCAGGACGAGAACCCGCCGAAGGTGCTGATCCTGACCACCTTCGACCTCGACGAGTACGCCTTCTCGGGGCTGAAGGCGGGTGCGTCCGGCTTCATGCTGAAGGACGTGCCTCCGGGGGAGCTGCTCGCCGCGATCCGCTCCGTGCACAGCGGTGACGCGGTGGTCGCGCCGTCCACGACCCGGCGCCTCCTCGACCGTTTCGCGCCGATGCTGCCGAACGCGGGCGGGCAGCCGCAGCACAAGGAGCTCGAGCGGCTCACGGGCCGCGAGCGCGAGGTCATGATCCTGGTCGCCCAGGGGCTTTCGAACGGGGAGATCGCGGCGCGGCTCGTCCTGTCGGAGGCCACGGTGAAGACGCACGTGGGGCGCATCCTGACCAAGCTCGGCCTTCGGGACCGGGTGCAGGTGGTGGTCCTCGCGTACGAGACGGGTCTGGTGCGGGCGGGCGGCGGCACGGGCTGACGGCCTTTCGAAGCCGCGGAGTCAGCGCAGGATGCCCTCCAGGAAGTCGCTGCCGAGGCGGGCCACCACGGTGACGTCCAGCTGGTGCATCACGTACCGGCCACGCCGAACCGTGGTGACCAGGCCCGCCTTCTTCAGGAGCGTGAGGTGCCGGGAGACCTCCGGCGCCGTGAGCCCGGTCGCGTGGGCCAACTCGCCGGTGCTGAAGGGCGCGCGGGCCATGTCGCGGCACAGCCGCAGGCGCACGGGGTGCGCGAGGGCCGTGAGCCGCCGCTCCAGGGTCTCCACGGAGGTGGGCTTGGCCAGGTCCGGGGCGGACACGGGGTAGTGGATCACCGGGCGCCAGCCCGGAGCGTGCAGGACCATCAGGTGCGGCCAGGCGAAGTGCGAGGGCACGAACGTGAGCCCCGCGCCCAGGGTGTGGTCCAGGGCCGTCGTGGTGCCAGGAACCAGCTTGTCCGCGGTGATGCGGCGTCCTTCCGCGTCCACCGAGAGCGCCGCCGACACCGAGGTGAGGACCTCGGCGAGGCCCTTGTGGCGCAGTATCTCGGTCTTGTGCCGGGCGTCGGCGGCCAGTTGGACGCGCACCCGCCGCCAGGTGTCGGCGAAGAACGCCTCGTCGCAGTCCTCCAGAAGGCGGCGCAGCCAGGCCCGGACGGCGTGCGGGTCGGTCAGGAGCCGCTCGGCGAAGTTCAGCTGCCGGGTGCCGCGCGTGGCGGCGATCTCCAGGGCACGGGCGCCCCTGACGGGGTCGGTGAGCGGCGAAGGGCCGCCTTCGTCGTACGTCGTGCCGCAGGTGAACTCCAGGGCCGCCATGACGAATCGCTCGTCGTCCAGGCGGTCGAGGAGGTCCAGCTCCTCGACGAGGGTGGCCCCCGGCCTGCCGTCGCCGTCGACAAGGCCCGCGAACGGCATGAAGACGTCCGAGAACGAGTTCCGCCACAGGAAGTCGGCCTCGCACAGCCGGTCGGCGAGGTCCGGCTTGAGGCAGGCGGTGGTAGCGGTGGCCCAGCCGTGCAGACCCGGATGGTGTCCCGGCTCGGACAGCGCGTGCAGGGCAACGCCCAGCTCCGCCAGGGGCGAAGGGTCGAAGAAGATCCGCTCCTGCGGCAGGCCCGCGATCTCGATGTGCACGCTCATGGACCCATCGTGCACCGCGCCACTGACATCCCGGCCGCCGATTGACGCCCGGTGTCAATCGGCGCGACGGCGGCTCGGTGGCGGGCGCAGTCTGTGGTGACCGGGTCGGCATCCACAGCGGCCCACCACAACCCACTCCTGCACCGACTCTGTCTTCCCGTCGGCCCACGTGTGCCCGATAAGTACTATTTGCCTTGAAAGGCGAACCCATCATGAGCATCACGCAGCAGTACCTGCTCGACAGCTACCGCGCCGCCCAGCACGACGAACGGACCCCGCCCGCCCCCGGCAAGCAGGACTGGCAGGTCATCCGCGAGGTGCGCGACTACGGACGCTTCCGTGCCGTCGTCGAGGAACGCCCCGCCCACGGGCGGTTCCGCGCCGCCCTGGCCGGGATCGTCGTCCGCGCCCGGCTCAGCCGGGGATCCGCCGTACGAACTCCGCGACCGCATCATTGACGTCGTCGGGCGTCCACTCCAGGCCCGCCTCGGTCACGGTGACCTCCGTGACCGAGAGGCCGGGCGGCCCGTCGGGGAACCAGCGGCCGAACAGATGGGTCTTGGTCTCCTCGGCCTGCCCGAGTGCCGCCTCGGTCAGGACCTCGGCGTCGTACGGCAGCCAGACCTGGAACTGATGGGTGTGCGGCTGCTCGGGGTGCACGCGTGACCAGGGCACCCCGGCGGCCGTGAACCCTTGGTGGAGTGCGTCGGCGACCACGCGCGCGTGGGCGACGTAATCCGGCAGGCGCGGAAGCGTGTTCTTCAGACCGAGCAGGGCGGCGACGGCGGCCGGGTACTGCTGGAAGACCTGGCCGCCGTAGCGGTGCCGCCAGGTCCTGGCCTCGTCGATCAGGGTGCGCGGACCCGCGAGCACCGCGCCGCTCAGTCCGTCCAGGGACTTGTAGAACGACACGTACACGGTGTCCGCGAGCCCGGCGATCTCCGCGAGCGAGCGGCCGAAGTGCGCCGTGCACTCCCACAAGCGCGCCCCGTCGAAGTGCACCACGGCGTCGCGTTCGCGTGCCGCCTCCACGACCTCCTCGAGCTCCTCCCAGGACGGCAGGACAAAACCGGCGTCCCGGAGCGGCAGTTCGAGCATCAGCGTCCCGAAGGGCTCCTCGAAGTCCCGCACTTCCTGGGCCGTCGGCAGCCGCGGCTCCTTCGTCGGATGCACCGTGCGCAACCCGCTCACCGTGTACAGGGCGCCGCCTTCGTGGACCTCGGGGTGGGCCTTCGGGTGCAGGGCGACGGTCGCGTTGCCCGTACGGCTCGCCCAGCAGCGCAGGGCGACCTGCTGAGCCATCGTGCCGGTCGGGAAGAAGGCGGCGGCCTCCTTGCCGAGCAGCCGCGCGACCTCGCCCTCCAGGCGTGCGACGACCGCGTTGCCGTAGATGTCGACGGGCTCGTCCGGGCCCACGACCTCGGAGGCCGCGTCCGCGAGTGCCGAGAGCCGCGTGGCGAGCGGGGCGTGCGCGGACCAGCGGTGGAGGCTCCGGTCGGCACCCAGGGCGGCGGCCCGGCGGCGGGCGGCCGCCAGATCCTGCTCGCTCACCTCGGCCTCTTCGTCGTGTGAAGTCATCCTCCGAGGATGCCCTGCGGTCGGCCGCCGGTCATATGAATACCCACAGCCTGTGGACAGCCAAGGACGCGGCGCGGACCAATCGCGTTAGCATGACGAGAAATCGTCCGGTACCCCGAGCGGACTGGAACGGGAAGGCGTCATCACGTGAACGCACCTCATCAGCCAGACCCGCGGGACCGCCCCGCGAGGCTCACGGTGGGCGTCGTGGGAGCGGGCCGTGTCGGCCCCGCGCTCGCCGCGGCACTCCAGCTCGCCGGGCACCGCCCGGTCGCCGCGTCAGGAGTCTCCGAGGCGTCCGTCAGACGCGCGGCGCTCCTGCTGCCCGACGTCCCCCTCGTCACCCCCGCCCAGGTCCTGGAGCGCGCCGACCTGGTCCTCCTGACCGTGCCGGACGACGCCCTGCCGAGCCTCGTGGAAGGCCTCGTCGAGACCGACGCGGTCCGCCCCGGCCAGCTCATGGTGCACACGTCGGGGCGGTACGGCACCAAGGTGCTCGAGCCCGCGCTGCGAGCCGGCGCCCTGCCGCTCGCCCTGCACCCCGCCATGACGTTCACCGGCACCGCCGTCGACGTGCAGCGCCTGGCGGGCTGCTCCTTCGGCGTGACCGCCCCCGAGGAGCTGCGCCTCGCCGCCGAGGCCCTGGTCATCGAGATGGGCGGCGAGCCCGAGTGGATCGCCGAGGAGTCCCGCCCGCTCTACCACGCGGCGCTCGCGCTCGGCGCGAACCACCTGGTCACGCTGGTCGCCGAGTCCATGGACCTGCTCCGGGACGCGGGCGTGGAGGCCCCCGACAGGATGCTCGGCCCGCTGCTCGGAGCCGCCCTGGACAACGCGCTGCGGTCCGGCGACGCCGCCCTCACCGGACCCGTCGCGCGCGGGGACGCGGGCACCGTCGCCGCGCACGTCGCCGAGCTGCGCAAGCACGCGCCGCAGACCGTCGCCGGATATCTGGCGATGGCCCGCGCGACCGCCGACCGTGCGCTCGCCCACGGACTGCTCAAGCCCGAGCTCGCCGAGGACCTCCTGGGGGTCCTGGCCAACGGCGGAGGCCCGGCCGACGGCGCCGGGGGAGGCACCCGATGACCAGCCTGGTGCACACCGCCGAACCCTTGCGCACGCGCGCGCGTGGCGGCCGCCGCGTCGTCGTCATGACCATGGGAGCCCTGCACGAGGGCCACGCCACGCTGATCCGCACCGCACGCCGCATAGCGGGCGACGAGGGCGAAGTCGTGGTCACGGTCTTCGTGAACCCCCTCCAGTTCGGCGCGGGCGAGGACCTCGACCGCTATCCCCGCACACTGGACGCCGATGTCAAGATCGCCGAACAGGAAGGCGCGGACTTCGTGTTCGCCCCGTCCGTCGACGAGGTCTATCCGGGCGGCGAACCGCAGGTCCGGATCAGCGCGGGCCCCATGGGCGCACTCCTCGAAGGGGCCACGCGCCCCGGGCACTTCGACGGCATGCTCACGGTCGTCGCCAAGCTGTTGCACCTCACACGCCCCGACGTGGCGCTGTACGGACAGAAGGACGCCCAGCAGCTCGCCCTCATCCGCCGCATGGTGCAGGACCTGAACTTCGGCGTCGAGATCGTCGGCGTACCCACCGTGCGCGAGGACGACGGCCTGGCCCTCTCCAGCCGCAACCGCTATCTCTCCCCGGCCGAGCGGCGCACCGCACTCGCGCTCTCCGGGGCCCTCTTCGCGGGCCGCGACCGGCACGCCGCCCAAGAGGCCCTGCACGCGCGGGCGGCGCTCGCCCCCGTCACGCACGCACGCGCCGACGCCCTGAACGCCCTGGGGGAGTCCCGCGCAGCGGCCGACACCCACGCCCTCGCCCAGTCCGTCACGCCGACCGTGCCCGGCGGCCCCGCGGCCGTCCGCGCCGCCGCCCGGCAGGTCCTCGACGAGGCGGCCCGCCGCCGACCCCCGTTGCAGCTGGACTACTTGGCGCTCGTCGACCCGGCCGACTTCACGGACGTACAACCGGGCCACATCGGTGAGGCCGTCCTCGCCGTGGCGGCCAAGGTCGGCGCGACCCGTCTGATCGACAACATTCCGCTCACGTTCGGAGCCACCGCATGAGTGCCACCGGAATACGTCTGCACGCCCCCGCCCCCGGCTGGTCCCTGGCGGCCGACATCGTCGTCGTCGGCTCCGGAGTGGCCGGGCTGACCACGGCCCTGCGCTGCTCGGCAGCGGGCCTGAAGACCGTCGTGGTCACCAAGGCCAACCTGGACGACGGCTCCACGCGCTGGGCCCAGGGCGGCGTCGCCGCGGCACTCGGCGAGGGCGACACCCCCGAACAGCACCTGGACGACACCCTCGTGGCGGGTGCGGGCCTGTGCGACGAGGAGGCCGTGCGCACCCTGGTCACCGAGGGCCCCGACGCCGTGCGCCGCCTCATCGAGACCGGCGCCCACTTCGACACAGGACCCGAGGGCGACATCGAGCTGGCCCGCGAGGGCGGCCACCACCGCCGCCGCATCGCGCACGCGGGCGGCGACGCGACCGGCGCGGAGATCTCCCGTGCCCTGGTCGAAGCGGTACGCGCGCGTGGCATACCGACCGTGGAGAACGCCCTGGTCCTCGACCTCCTCACGGACGCCGAAGGACGCACGGCCGGTGTCTCCCTGCACGTCATGGGAGAGGGCCAGCACGACGGCGTGGGCGCGGTCCACGCCCCCGCGGTCGTCCTCGCCACCGGCGGCATGGGCCAGGTCTTCTCGGCGACCACGAACCCGTCCGTGTCGACGGGCGACGGCGTCGCGCTCGCCCTGCGCGCAGGCGCCGAGGTGAGCGACCTGGAGTTCGTGCAGTTCCACCCCACCGTGCTCTTCCTGGGCGCCGACGCGGAGGGCCAGCAGCCGCTGGTCTCCGAGGCGGTGCGCGGCGAGGGAGCCCACCTCGTGGACGCCGACGGCGTGCGCTTCATGGTCGGCCAGCACGAACTCGCGGAGCTCGCGCCCCGGGACATCGTCGCCAAGGGCATCACGCGGCGCATGCAGGAGAAGGGCGCCGAGCACATGTACCTGGACGCCCGGCACTTCGGCGCCGACATGTGGGAGAACCGCTTCCCGACGATCCTCGCCGCCTGCCGCGCCCACGGCATCGACCCGGTGACCGAGCCCGTCCCCATCGCCCCGGCCGCGCACTACGCCTCCGGCGGCGTCCGCACCGACCCGCACGGCCGCACCACGATCCCGGGCCTGTACGCCTGCGGCGAGGTCGCCTGCACCGGCGTCCACGGCGCCAACCGCCTCGCGTCCAACTCCCTCCTGGAGGGCCTGGTCTACGCCGAGCGCATCGCCGCGGACATCGCGGCACAGCACGCGGAGAAGGCCCTCCCCGCGCTCTACGCAGCCGTTCCCGTCCCCGTGCCGCCGCCCGCACCGGTGCCCCACCCCGACACCCCCGCGCACCCCCTGCTGCCCCCCGAGGCCCGCTTCGCCATCCAGCGCGTGATGACCGACGGCGCCGGAGTGCTCAGGTCCGCCGACTCCCTCTCCGATGCCGCGGCCCGCCTCGCCCGCATCCACGCCGAGGCGGCAGGCGCGCTCGCCGATGACGGCAAGACCGCCGAGCCCGGCGTCGACACCTGGGAGACCACCAACCTCCTGTGCGTGGCCCGCGTCCTGGTGGCCGCCGCACAGCGCCGCGAGGAGACCCGCGGCTGCCACTGGCGCGAGGACCACCCCGACCGCGACGACGAGGCCTGGCGGCGCCACATCGTCGTACGCCTCAACGCGGACCGGACCCTGGCAGCGCACACGACCGAAACCGCAGACTTCCCCCCGACCGCCAGCCTTCAGGAGAAGTGACCGTGAGCACCCCCGACGACCTCCCTCTCGCCCCCACCGGCGGCGGCTGCGGCGATGCCTGCGGCTGCGGCGCGGACGACGCGTACGACCCCCTGGAGTGCGGCCTCGACCCCGCTCTCGCGCAGCTCCTGACCGACGCGGGGCTCGACCCCGTGCAGGTCGAGGACATCGCGCACATGGCGATCGAGGAGGACCTGGACGGCGGCGTGGACGTCACCTCGGTCGCCACGATCCCCGAAGAGGCCGTCGCCACCGGCGACTTCACCGCGCGTGAGGCCGGCACGGTCGCGGGCCTGCGCGTCGCCGAAGCCGTGATCTCCCTCGTCTGCACGGACACCTTCGAGGTCGAGCGGCACGTCGAGGACGGCGACCGGGTGGAGTCGGGCGCCAAGCTGCTCAGCGTCACCACCCGCACCCGTGACCTGCTCACCGCCGAGCGCACCGCGCTCAACCTCCTGTGCCGCCTCTCCGGCGTGGCGACGGCCACGCGCGCGTGGGCCGACGCACTGGAGGGCACGAGCGCCAAGGTCCGCGACACCCGCAAGACGACGGCCGGGCTCCGCGCCCTGGAGAAGTACGCGGTGCGCATGGGCGGCGGCGTGAACCACCGCATGTCGCTCTCCGACGCGGCGCTGGTGAAGGACAACCACGTAGTGGCGGCCGGAGGCGTGGAGCAGGCCTTCAAGGCCGTCCGCGCGGCCTTCCCCGACCTGGCCGTGGAGGTCGAGGTCGACACCCTCCACCAGCTGCGCGAGGTGGTGGACGCGGGCGCCGACCTGATCCTCCTGGACAACTTCACGCCGGGCGAGACCGAGGAGGCCGTGGCCATCGTGGCGGGCCGCGCGATCCTGGAGTCCTCGGGTCGCCTCACCCTGGAGAACGCCCGCGCGTACGCGGACACGGGCGTCGACTTCCTCGCCGTGGGCTCCCTCACCCACTCGTCGCCGATCCTGGACATCGGCCTCGACCTGCGCGCGGCGGAGTGACGACGACATGCTGCTGACCATCGACGTCGGAAACACCCACACCGTCCTCGGCCTCTTCGACGGCGAAGAGATCGTCGAGCACTGGCGCATCTCCACCGATGCCCGCCGCACCGCGGACGAACTCGCCGTGCTCCTCAACGGCTTGATGGGCATGCACCCGCTCCTCGGGGACGAGCTCGGCGACGGGATCGACGGCATCGCCATCTGCTCGACGGTCCCCTCTGTCCTGCACGAACTGCGCGAGGTCACCCGTCGCTACTACGGAGACGTGCCCGCCGTCCTCGTGGAGCCCGGCATCAAGACCGGCGTGCCGATCCTCATGGACAACCCCAAGGAGGTCGGCGCCGACCGCATCATCAACGCGGTCGCGGCGGTCGAGCTCTACGGAGGCCCGGCCGTCGTCGTCGACTTCGGCACGGCGACGACGTTCGACGCGGTCTCCGCACGCGGGGAGTACACCGGCGGCGTCATCGCCCCCGGCATCGAGATCTCCGTCGAGGCACTCGGTGTGCGGGGCGCCCAGCTCCGCAAGATCGAGCTGGCACGGCCGCGCAGCGTCATCGGCAAGAACACCGTGGAGGCCATGCAGTCGGGCATCCTGTACGGATTCGCGGGCCAGGTCGACGGCGTCGTGCAGCGCATGGCCCGCGAACTGGCGGGCCCGGGCGGCGACCCCGACGACGTCACGGTCATCGCGACCGGCGGCCTCGCGCCCATGGTGCTCGGCGAGGCCTCGGTCATCGACGAGCACGAGCCGTGGCTGACCCTCATCGGCCTGCGCCTGGTCTACGAGCGGAACATCGCCCGGAGTTGAACACTCCGGTCGCGGCCCCCGAGGCCGGCGGCTCATAACTGGCGGCTCAGAAGCGGGGCTTGCGCACACAACCCCGCGCCCCATACAAGAGTCTGCGCAGGGACGGGACTTGGGCAGGTTCGAGCGGGCGTGGAGATAATGGGGCGTAGGGGACGACTGGTCGCGACGTTGGCGGCCGGGGTGCTGGCCGGGCTCGCCGGACCGGCCACGGCGGCGAGCGCGGTCACCGGGTTCGGCGTCGGATTCGACGGCGGGTTCGAGGGTGGTCGTGCGGCGCACGTGGTGACGTACGCGGTGGACGACTCCACCGGCGGCGCGACCGCGACGGCATCCCCGTCCGTCGTCCCCACCGCGTCCGCCACCTCCAGCACGTCGTCCGACGCCGAGGACCCCGCCCCCGGCGGCACCATCGCGGACACCGGCGCGGGCGTGCTCCCCTGGATCGCGGCAGGGGCGGCAGGCGCCCTCGGGGTCGGCGCGGTCGTCTTCGCGATGATCCGCCGCCGCTCGGAGTGAAGCGGTAGCCCCGCAAGCGGTAGCCCCGCAAGCGGTAGCCACACGAGCCGTAGCCACGCCACAGATTGGCGATAAGCGGATTTTGTCCGTTTAACACGTATCTTCGGCTCATGCCCACGCCATATGGATCTCGCGGCGGCATGGCCTTCGGTACGGAGGAGCTGCGTGTGCTCCGCCGCGCTCTGGCCCTCGCCCTGCATCCAAGACCCGCCTCCGACGAAGACGTCCAGGACTGCCACCGCCTCGCCGACGCCGTCGACGAGGCGGTGAGCGAAGGCGCCAGGCTCCGCGCCTTCCTCCTTGCCGACCTCGCCCGCTACCGGGCGGCCCTGCCCGGCACCGCAACCGGCTACCTCGCGCTCCTGGAGGACGTCCTCGCCTCCGGCTACCATCCGGGCCCCGACGACCTCGCCGCGCTGCGCGCCCTGCGCGGCAACCCGGTCGCCGCCGCCCTCCTCGACCGCTGCCGGACCGTCGCCGAACAGGTCGTACGCGCCCGCCTCGCGGGCCGGTCCCATACGTCCGCCTCGTCCGTCCCGGCGCCCCGCCCCCTGGTCCCCGCCTCACGCACACGCCTGCTCGCCCTCCCCGGCGGCCGGAGCGAGCGCGACGAACGGGCGGCGCCCAAGCCCGGTACGCCGAGCGCCCCGCCGACCAAGCCGGCCGCTCCCGAGCCGCCACGCCCCGTGCCGACCCCGGCCGAGGTCTTCCCGCCCAAGCGCCGCCCGACGGACCCGCCGCACCAGCTCGCCGCGGGCTAGCTACTCTGGGGGGCATGGAATACGTCTCCGCGCTCCTGCCCCCCGTAGTGATGGCCGTGTTCTTCGGCGGTCTCATCGTGACGATCGTGAAGACCCAGGGCGGCGCCAACAAGGCCAAGGAGGACGCGGCCGTCGACGCCGTGCTCGCCCGCGCCGAAGGCGCCCAGCAGACACCCAAGGCCTGATCGAGGCCTGATCAAGGCCTGACCAGGCGCGGCTTCCGTTTGCCTGGCCCCGGTGACCTGAGGTCACCACCCGCACACTCTTGGCGTGCGACTCGCTCACATTCCGAGTCGTACGCCCTTTTTGTTGGGGAAATGACCCCTCCGCCACGTCCGTCATGGCATTAGTGACTTCTCCCACTATTGTTCTGGTGTGCCTCGCCCCTTGGGAGAACTCGAAGACTCAGTCATGACACGGGTGTGGAAGTGGAACCGCCCCGTGACCGTTCGAGAAGTCCTGGAAGACCTTCAGCAGGAACGGTCCATCGCTTACACCACCGTCATGACCGTTTTGGACAATCTTCATCAGAAGGGCTGGGTGCGCCGTGAAGCGGAAGGCCGTGCCTATCGATATGAGGCGGTCTCCACTCGGGCCGCCTACGCCGCCGCACTGATGAACGAAGCGTGGTCGCGGAGTGACAACCCGGCCGCCGCTCTCGTCGCCTTCTTCGGGATGATGTCGGCGGAACAGCGCGAGGCACTCAGTGACGCGATGCGCATCATCGGCCCGGCCGCGGGGGCCCCCATCTCTCAAGTCCCGATCTCCGAAGACGCCGTCACTCAAGCCCCGGAGAACCCCGGCGCGGCTGAGCCTCAAGCAGAGCGATAGCGTCCGCTCATGCCAGCAGAACCCCCTGAACTCAGCGCTAAAGCAGTCTCCGTACGCCGGGCGCGCACCGCTGATGTGCCGGTCGTACGCAACCTCCTCGACTCCTACGCACGCCAGGGGATCCTGCTCGACAAAGCGACGGTCGCTCTTTACGAGTCCATCCAGGAGTTCTGGGTGGCGGAACGCGACGACAACGCCGACGTCGTCGCCTGTGGCGCCCTCCATGTGATGTGGGAAGACCTCGCGGAAGTACGCACACTCGCGGTGAACCCCGACGTCAAGGGCGCCGGAGTGGGGCATCAGGTGTTGGGGAAGTTGCTGCAGACAGCTCGCTGGCTCGGAGTCCGGCGGGTTTTCTGTCTCACCTTCGAAGTCGACTTCTTCGCGAAGCACGGCTTCGTGGAGATCGGTGAGACACCTGTCGACGGAGATGTCTACAGCGAGCTGCTGCGTTCCAAAGACGAGGGTGTCGCGGAGTTCCTCGGCCTCGAACGAGTGAAACCGAACACCTTGGGCAACAGTCGGATGCTTCTGCATCTGTGATCGTCGCCGGTATTTCGGGCTGCCTGCTGCCCGGGTTCCCTATGTCCGAAACGCGCACGTTTCCTGGGTTCCCGTGGTCACCGGTCTCTCCCAGGGGTTTGTGTTTTCCCAGCAAAAGCGGTTTGCTTTCCGACGTACTGCAGTACTGCATATAACAGGGGGCGGAGATTCAGCGGCTAGCGCCGTGCGATCCGGCCCAAAGTTATCGATGAAAGGAAATCCGGTGGCACAGAAGGTTCAGGTCCTTCTTGTCGATGACCTCGACGGTGGCGAGGCAGACGAGACCGTGACGTTTGCGCTGGACGGCAAGTCGTACGAGATCGACCTCACCACGGCGAACGCGGACAAGCTCCGTGGTCTTCTTGAGCCGTACCTCAAGGGTGGTCGTCGTACCGGTGGCCGTGGTTCGGCCGGGCGTGCCAAAGCCCGCGCCTCTGCCGCGAGCGGCGGTCAGGACACCGCGGCGATCCGTGCCTGGGCGAAGGACAACGGTTTCGAGGTCAACGACCGCGGCCGCGTCCCCGCTTCCATTCGCGAGGCCTACGAGAAGGCCAACGGCTGACGACGGGTTCGTCGCAGCCGGACCCGGTGGACTTGCGTTGCCGCCGTGTCCACAAGTCGTACGAGACCGGAGCCCACGGCGGGGTCGCTGTGGGACACCGTGCCACCCCCCACGCAGGACAGGGAAGGCAGTGCCGGCAGCGTCGGCTCCACCTCGCACCCGGGCTCCGGGGGTCGCAGCCATACGGCGGCCCCCTGCGTGCCGGACCACCCCGGGGGCGTGGGCGCGTCCAGCAGCCCGCCCGCCCCGATGGCCGTGAGATCCAGCGCGATGTCACCCCATTCGAGCCACTCCAGGAGCCCCGGCAGCTCGTCCGCGCTCCCCGCGGCCACGAAGAGCCGCATCGAATCGCCCCGCAGAGCCACCGGAGCCTTCGGCCCGACATGCCGCAGGGCGGCGAATCCGGCTTCGGCGGGCAGCTGCAGTACATCGAAGCGGAGCCCCGTCAGGAGCTGCACCGGAAGACCGGGGCGGCGCTCGGCCGTCGCCCAGCCGAGCTCGTTCTCGTACCACTGCCGGACCGGGTCGCTCTGCTCGACCGGTACACGAGGCTGGGGAACGGTGATGGTCATGTCCGGAGCAACCGGCCGGAAGGGCTTCGGGTTACGCAGCGTGGCTCGGCAGATGCGCACGGTGGCCGGAAAAGAGGCGTGCGGACATGTTCGGCGGCGCAAGGGTGTTCGCCCGTAGCGGAGGGAACCGGCGCGCGCCGCATGGAGTGTCAGTCCTTACGGGTAAGACATCCCTAGTGGGGAGGGGCGACACACGCGCGAGGCCGTCTCACGTTCGCCATCGGCGTAGCTGAGGTGAGGGTAAGTGCTTGGCCTGCGGGAACATCGTCTCGCACCATCGGGTTGGAGCAGTTGTCGGCGTTCGGGGTCAGGAGGCACCTCTTGTTCTCGGCCGGGTGTCGGCAGTTGGAATGAGCGGTCCCCGCTTGCGGGACTAAGCTGCGGAAGGACAGGGAGGGGACAGCCCCCTTACTGCCTGACCGCTCTGAGGAGCGATTAACGATGTTCGAGAGGTTCACCGACCGCGCGCGGCGGGTTGTCGTCCTGGCTCAGGAAGAAGCCCGGATGCTCAACCACAACTACATCGGCACCGAGCACATCCTCCTGGGCTTGATCCACGAGGGCGAGGGTGTCGCCGCTAAGGCCCTGGAGAGCCTCGGGATTTCGCTCGAGGCGGTCCGCCAGCAGGTGGAGGAGATCATCGGTCAGGGCCAGCAGGCCCCGTCCGGCCACATCCCCTTCACCCCCCGTGCCAAGAAGGTGCTGGAGCTTTCGCTCCGCGAGGCCCTTCAGCTGGGCCACAACTACATCGGCACGGAGCACATCCTGCTCGGCCTGATCCGCGAGGGCGAGGGCGTCGCAGCCCAGGTCCTCGTGAAGCTGGGCGCCGATCTCAACCGGGTGCGGCAGCAGGTCATCCAGCTGCTCTCCGGCTACCAGGGCAAGGAGACCGCCACCGCAGGCGGTCCTGCGGAGGGCACGCCCTCCACGTCCCTGGTGCTCGACCAGTTCGGCCGGAACCTCACCCAGGCCGCTCGTGAGTCCAAGCTCGACCCGGTCATCGGGCGCGAGAAGGAGATCGAGCGGGTCATGCAGGTGCTGTCCCGCCGTACGAAGAACAACCCCGTGCTCATCGGCGAGCCCGGCGTCGGCAAGACCGCCGTCGTCGAGGGCCTTGCGCAGGCCATCGTCAAGGGCGAGGTGCCCGAGACGCTGAAGGACAAGCACCTCTACACGCTTGACCTCGGCGCGCTGGTCGCCGGCTCCCGCTACCGCGGTGACTTCGAGGAGCGCCTGAAGAAGGTCCTCAAGGAGATCCGCACCCGCGGCGACATCATCCTGTTCATCGACGAGCTCCACACCCTGGTGGGTGCCGGCGCCGCCGAGGGCGCGATCGATGCCGCGTCGATCCTCAAGCCGATGCTGGCGCGAGGCGAGCTGCAGACCATCGGTGCCACGACGCTCGACGAGTACCGCAAGCACCTGGAGAAGGACGCGGCCCTCGAGCGCCGCTTCCAGCCCATCCAGGTCGCGGAGCCGTCGCTGCCGCACACCATCGAGATCCTCAAGGGTCTGCGCGACCGTTACGAGGCCCACCACCGGGTCTCCATCACGGACGAGGCCCTTGTGCAGGCCGCCACCCTGGCCGACCGGTACATCTCGGACCGCTTCCTGCCGGACAAGGCGATCGACCTGATCGACGAGGCCGGTTCCCGGATGCGCATCCGCCGGATGACCGCGCCGCCGGACCTCCGCGAGTTCGACGAGAAGATCGCGGGCGTGCGTCGCGACAAGGAGTCGGCCATCGACTCCCAGGACTTCGAGAAGGCGGCCTCTCTCCGCGACAAGGAGAAGCAGCTGCTCGCGGCGAAGGCCAAGCGCGAGAAGGAATGGAAGGCCGGCGACATGGACGTCGTCGCCGAGGTCGACGGCGAGCTCATCGCCGAGGTCCTCGCCACGGCGACGGGCATTCCGGTCTTCAAGCTGACTGAGGAGGAGTCCTCGCGTCTGCTGCGCATGGAGGACGAGCTCCACAAGCGGGTCATCGGCCAGAAGGACGCCATCAAGGCGCTTTCGCAGGCGATTCGTCGTACGCGTGCGGGTCTGAAGGACCCGAAGCGTCCCGGTGGTTCGTTCATCTTCGCCGGCCCGTCCGGTGTCGGTAAGACGGAGCTTTCCAAGACGCTCGCCGAATTCCTCTTCGGTGACGAGGACGCCCTGATCTCTCTCGACATGTCGGAGTTCAGCGAGAAGCACACGGTCTCGCGTCTCTTCGGTTCGCCGCCCGGATATGTCGGTTACGAAGAGGGCGGTCAGCTGACGGAGAAGGTCCGCCGCAAGCCGTTCTCGGTCGTTCTCTTCGACGAGGTCGAGAAGGCCCACCCCGATATCTTCAACTCGCTGTTGCAGATCCTTGAGGACGGTCGTCTGACCGACTCCCAGGGCCGGGTCGTGGACTTCAAGAACACGGTCATCATCATGACGACCAACCTCGGCACGCGTGACATCTCCAAGGGCTTCAACCTCGGATTTGCCGCCGCGGGTGACGTCAAGACGAACTACGAGCGCATGAAGACCAAGGTCAACGACGAGCTGAAGCAGCACTTCCGCCCGGAGTTCCTGAACCGTGTCGACGACACGGTGGTCTTCCACCAGCTCACCGAGGAAGACATCATCCAGATCGTCGACCTCATGATCGCCAAGGTGGACGAGCGTCTCAAGGACCGCGACATGGGCATCGAGCTCAGCGGTGACGCGAAGAAGCTCCTGGCCAAGAAGGGTTACGACCCCGTCATGGGCGCCCGGCCGCTGCGCCGGACGATCCAGCGCGAGGTCGAGGACATCCTGTCGGAGAAGATCCTCTTCGGCGAGCTCCGCCCCGGCCACATCGTGGTCGTCGGCACGGAGGGTGAGGGCGAAGAAGCCAAGTTCACCTTCCGCGGCGAGGAGAAGGCGGCGCTTCCGGATGTCCCGCCGATCGAGCAGGCGGCTGGTGGCGCCGGGCCCAACCTGAGCAAGGAGGCGTAAGCCTCCGGCTTACAGCCGCAGTACAGGCTCAAAGGGGCTGGCCCCGGACCGTGAGGAAC